>JAUXCW010000185.1 GCA_030618705.1 Gammaproteobacteria bacterium
CTGTGGAAAATGCTGCAACCGCTGGTCATCGATGACTGAGGAACTTCGGTACGGTATTCGCCCCATGGGCGAGGATGACATATCGGCCGTAGCGCGTTTGCAAGCCGAGGTAATGCCCAGCCCATGGTCGAGGGGTGACTTCGCCAATAGTTTATCTGCAGGTCATCTTTGCCTGGTTGTGAGCGATGTCGCCCTGTATCGGCAGTTTGGATTTCAAGCAATTGGACGCAGGGCAGACTACTATGCGACTCCAGAAGGGCGGGCGGACGCCCTGGTAATGCAGTCAGAATGGGTTCACAAATCATGAAGCTAATTGAAACCCACTGGTGGGCACTGCCGGTCAGCGACGAGTGGCTGGTAGAGACCGAAGAAGACACGGTGATTATCACTGACCGTGACGAGGTCGGCAGCCTTGAATTGACGGTGCTGGAACTGGACAACACAGAGCCGGTACATGACGATTTGAGAGAGCTCGCTTCGCAGCTTGTGCCGGGTGATGTCGAAGGCGAGGCGGTTGTGTGTGGGCAATGGAAGGGGTTGCGCTATGAGTATACTGACAGCGATTATTGTCGTGACTGGTTGCTGTTGTGTGAGGGAAAAATCCTACTGGTAAGTTATACCTGCGCTCTTGAGCACCGGGCACTGGACGATGCGGCGGTCGATCAGATGCTGGGCGAACTGCAGGAGAACAAGGAACACTGATTTGGCGATCGCGTGCGCCATGCCTGCACGGGCGTAGTATCGTTTACTATGCCCCGTACAATCCAGGCAGCCGTACTCCGATGGCATCGGCAACTGAAGGTTATCAATCGAATGAAACTCAAGCTTATTGCTCTACTTATTGCCACGGTGTTCCTGGCGTCCTGTGCGACCAGCCCTACCGGGCGCAGGCAGTTGATGCTGGTGTCCGAAGATACGGCGATCTCCGCCTCGAAGGAGGCCTACCTGAGCCAGATGAAGGAGCTCGATGCCGAGGGTAAACTCAATACCGACCCCGTGGATGTCGCCCGGGTCGATGAAATCACCGAGCGGCTTATTGCCCAGGCCATCATCATGCGCCCTGACACAAAGGACTGGGAGTGGAGTGTCGAGGTTATCGATGATCCGAAAATGGTGAATGCCTGGTGTATGGCCGGGGGACGTATGGCGGTCTACACCGGTTTGCTGCTACAGGTGAAACCCACCGATGATGAACTGGCCCAGGTCATGGGGCACGAAATCTCCCACGCCCTGGCAAACCACACAGCGGAGCGAATGTCTGTGGCCATGGCCAGTTCAGCCGGTGTGCTGTTGGCCGGTATACTATCGGACCGACCGGTGGTGACCATGGCCGGTGCGGCCGCGGCCGCCAGCCTGGCCGTTAAACTGCCCAATAGCCGCACATCAGAGGCCGAGGCGGATGAGATAGGCATCGAACTGGCGGCGAAAGCGGGTTATAACCCCGATGCGGCGGCGACCTTGTGGCAAAAAATGGGCGCCGTGGGTGGCGAGGGGCCTCCGGAATTTCTCAGTACCCATCCGGCGCCGGATAATCGCCAGCAAACCCTCGGCGAGCTTGCGCCAAAAATGATGCCCTACTACGAGCAGGCTAAGAAGTCGGAACTACCAGTGTACAAGCTTTCGCCGCCGCCATAGAGTTAGAGCCCGCCCCGTAGACCGGCCCCCGGAAACCCCTGTTCTCGTCATCTGTTTTCGTCATCCCCGCCGGCGCTGGGATACGCGCCCTTCCCGGAAACGTTCGTTTCCGCGGGGCCGGCCTTCCGGACGGCCACTAGCTGATATTACCCGTCACTCGCACCCGTTTACTGGCCACCGGCGCTTGTGCCTGCTGCGCCAGTTGTCGTTGTTGCAGGGTCTTGTCGATTTTATTCTTGAGCGCGATAAGCAGCCCGGCGAAGATAAAAGCACCGGGGGGAAGCACCGCAACCAGGAACCCGGGGTAATTGTCGAAGGGCTTGAACCCCCAGTTCGCCGCCGCCGGCCCCATCAGCAGGTCCATGTTGTCGAACAGGGTGCCGGAGCCGATCATTTCCCGGATAGCGCCCAATACCAGCAATACCAGGGTGAAACCCAGACCCATGATAAAGCCGTCGTACAGGGAGGGCAGTATCCTGTTTTTACAGGCGAAGGCGTCGGCGCGACCGAGGATCGCGCAGTTGGTAATGATAAGCGGGATAAAAATGCCGAGAATCTGGTACAGCTCATAAGCGAAGGCGCGCATCAGCAATTCGATACAGGTGACCAGGGAGGCGATGATCATGACGAACACCGGCAGGCGAATGGCGTCGGGAGTAATATTCCGGATCATCGAGACCGCGGTATTGGAGCAGGTGAGCACCATCGTCGTCGCCAGCCCGAGGCCCAGGGCATTGACCACGGAACCGGTCACTGCCAGCAGGGGGCAAAGCCCGAGCAATTGCACCAGCGCCGGGTTGTTTTTCCACAATCCGTTTGCAGATAGTTCGCTATAGCTTGCACTAGCCATTGTCCGGATCCTCCGCCGGCGTCGACGCCGGGCTGTGATATTGCGCCAGAGTTTTCCTGTTAGCTTTAAAATAGAGCAGGCTCTGGTACACGGCTTTGGTGACCGCCCTCGGCGTGATCGTGGCGCCGGTAAACTGGTCGAACTCGCCACGATCTTTCTTAACCTTCCATCGTTCCGGTTGGGGATCTTCGAGGGATTTCCCGTCGAAGCCCAATACCCAGTCCGATTTTTTCAGGTCGACCTTGTCGCCGAGCCCGGGGGTTTCTTTGTGGGACAGTATCCGTACCCCGGCGACAGTGCCATCGGTATTGATGCCGGTAATCAGTTTGATCGTGCCGCTGTAGCCATCCGGGGCGATCGACGGAATGATAAAGGCTACCGGCCGCCCATCACTGAGCGCGACGTGAATATTGCCCGCTTCCTCCAGTGCCAGTAATTCGGTGTCATCCACGGCTATGGTGTCATCCAGCATGCTGTTATCGTGCAGGGACTGCGGAACGATTTCAAGCAGGGCCCGTGCGCGCGCCGCGCGCTCCTGGGCGACGATGGCGTCCCGGGTGAGCAGGTAGGTAACAGCTATGGCTGCAGTGGTGACTGCGGCGAACAGCGCCAGCACCAGGGAGTTCTTTGAAATTGCGCGACCGAGTAGTGCCATTAGAGCGCCTTATCCGTGCCCGTAGGTGCGTGGTTGGGTGTAGTAGTCGATGAACGGTGCCGCGAAATTCCCCAATAATACGGCGAACGCAACGGCGTCGGGGTAATTGCCCCAGGCGCGAATAATATACACCAGCAGGCCGATCATGGCGCCGTATACCAGGCGTCCGCGGTTGCTCACCGCCGAGGTCACCGGGTCGGTGACGATAAAAAATGCGCCGAACATGGTGGCGCCGGTGAACAGGTGAAACAGGGGCGAACCGCCGGACTGGGAGCTGCCGCTGTCATAGCCAAAACCGGCCATCAGCGCCAGGGTCAGCAGGAAGGCCACCGGTGCGTGCCAGGTAAAAACCCGACGCGCCAATAAGAAAACGCCTCCGGCGAGGAAGGCGAGATTGGCCCACTCCCAGCCGCGGCCGCCGACCAGGCCAAACTGCGGGTTGGCCAGCCAGAGATCTTCCATCATCAGGGATTTGTTTTGCTTGAGTATGTCCAGCGGTGTCGCCATGGTAATGGCGTCAACCCCGTCTCTCAGCAGACCGAAATTAATGCTTATGGCCTCCAGTGGGCCCGGGGGCAGCGGGTGCTCCACGAGGGTATGCAGCGGGGCGGCCCAGGATGTCATCTGTACCGGGAACGAGATCAGCAGTACCACGTAAGCGGCCATGGCCGGATTGAAGGGATTGTGTCCCATACCGCCGTACAAGTGTTTAACGATGATGATGGCAAAGGCCACGCCCACCAGTACCACCCACCAGGGCGCGTAGGGCGGCAAGGCAATGGCCAGCAGTGTCGCCGTTACCAGGGCGCTGTAATCCTTGAGGTAAAAGCCGACGGGAAGTCCCCGCAGTTTCAGGATCGCGGCCTCGCAGACCAGGGCGATGAACCCGGCCCAGACGATATTGACCAGGGTGCCGAAGCCGAAGAACCAGGTCAGTGCGATGATCCCGGGAATAGTAGCGTATAGCACCAGCCGCATGACACTGGCGGTGTCCTGCACGGTATGGGCATGGGGCGATGTCACGCGTAAAAATGCCATGGTGGCAACAATCCTCGTCAGGTGTTTTCAGCCAGTTGCCGCTGCGCTTGTTCCAGCTTTTGTTCCATTTTTTGCACCGACTGCTGGAGAATCTCGACATGCTCCGAGCCCTCGGCTTGTGCTTGTGCCAATTTTTTCCGCGTGGTGGCCAGGCGCTTCTCCATCTTTGCGAGTTTCTGCTCCGGACTCTCGCTGGGCGCTCCCCCGGCTCGCTTTGCCATCGCTCGTTCGATTGCTGCCTGGGCCGGGTCACTGTCGGGCACTTTGGCCTTGGGCGTTGTTACGGTTTGTGCCGGCAGTTCAGACCTGGCGGTAGCCAGCTTGGCCTCCAGGGTGGTGACAGAGGCTTCAAAGGCGTCCAGTTTATCGCTGCCACTGCCCTTTGCCAGCTCGCGTTTTTCGATGGCTGTGGCCAGGCGTTGTTCCAGTTTGGCAATTTTTTGTTCCGGGGTGGTGGCTGGCTGGCCGCCGCTGCGGGCGGACTTTGCCCGCTCGATTGCCGCCTGGGCGGGGTCCTGGCTGGCCTTTTTGGCCGCACTACGCGCAATGGCGGCCTGTACCACATCGGCCTTTGCGTCACCTCCGGCAGCCTTGGCACGTTTGGCTTTTTCCGCGCGGGCCTTGCGTTTGGCATCTTTCGCCGCCTGTTCCCGGTCCAGGCGTTGCTGGCGCGCCTCGAAACGGGCCTTGGCTATCTCGGACCGCTGGTTGTCCTGTTTATGCTTGTTGATATTCGCCTTGGCGGCACGGTAGTACTGCACCAGGGGAATATTGCTGGGGCAGACATAGGAGCAACAACCGCACTCGATGCAGTCAAACAGTTGGTGGGCTTCCAGTTTCTCGATTTCCTTGCCCCGGGCAAACCAGTACAACTGCTGGGGCAGCAGGCTTACCGGGCAAGCCTGGGCGCACATGGCGCAGCGGATGCAAGCCTGTGCCGGAACCTCGCCGGGCAGTTCCTGCCGCGATGGAGCAAGAATACAGTTGCTGGTTTTCACAATCGGGATGCCGGTGTTCTCGAGTGCGAAGCCCATCATCGGGCCGCCCATGATAAGCCTCGATGCAGCGCCCGCATCGAATTCACAGTGCTCCAACAGGTGTTGAATCGGAGTGCCCAGCAACACCTCAAAATTACCGCGAACGGCCACCGCATCGCCGGTCACGGTGGTAATGCGGGAGATCAGCGGTTCGCCGTGGACCACGGCGCGATAAATCGCCGCCGTGGTGCCTACATTTTGCATCACGATACCGATATCGGCGGGCAGGCCGCCACTGGGGACCTCCTTGCCGGTAACAATCTGGATCAGTTGCTTCTCGCCGCCGGACGGGTACTTGGTGGGAAAGGTGACAATCTCGATGCCGCTTCCCTCGGCGGCCTGTCGCATAATGGCGATGGCCTCGGGCTTGTTGTCCTCGATGCCGATCAGGGTCTCCCCGGGCTTGATCAGGTGGCCGAGGATCCGGGCGCCGGCAATGATATCCGCCGCTCGCTCCCGCATCAGCATATCATCGGCGGTGATATACGGCTCGCACTCGGTGCCGTTGATGATCAGCGATTCAATCGGTTTGTCCGTCGCCAGTTTCACCGCGGAGGGAAATCCGGCGCCGCCCATGCCGACGATGCCGGCGCTGCGGATCAACTCTAACAGTTCTGCTTTGTCGAGGGCGGTGTAGTCGCCGACGCCCTGATGTACGATCCATTCCTCTTTGCCGTCCGGCTCGATGCTAATACAGCGCGCCTTCATACCCGAAGGATGGGGCACGGGCTGGTCGTCGATAGCGGTGACCGTGCCGGAAGTCGGGGCATGTATCGGAGCGGAAACAAAGCCCGCGGCATCGGCGATGGGCTGGCCCTTGAGAACGCGATCGCCGACGGCAACCAGGGGCTTTGCCGGCGCACCGATGTGCTGGCCCATGGGCAGCACCAGCCTGGCGGGCAGCGGCAATGGCGCTATAGCTTTACCAAGCGATTGGGTTTTGTTCTCGGGGGGGTGTATGCCTCCCGGGATGCTGTGTACGCTATGCATCAGGCGGCCGCCTCGCGGTCGCTGGCGATAATTTCCGGGGTGGGTGTCGGCAGCGCCCAGCTCCAGTTTTGTATCGTGGTCGGTACGGGGAGCATGTCGATACAATCCACCGGGCAGGGTTCCACGCACAGGTCACAGCCGGTGCATTCGCTGACAATCACGGTATGCATATGTTTTGCCGCGCCCAGGATCGCGTCCACGGGACAGGCCTGGATGCATTTGGTGCAGCCGATACATTCATCCTCGCGAATAAAAGCGTACATCTTCGGTTTTTCTTCGCCGTGTTCGGCATCCAGCGCCAGGGGCTCGACATCTAACAGTGCAGCTAGTTGCGCAATCACCGCCTCGCCGCCTGGGGGGCACTTGTTGATGGCCTCGCCCTCGGCAATCGCTTCGGAATAGGGACGGCAGCCGGGATAACCGCACTGGCCACACTGGGTTTGCGGCAGTATGGCATTGATCTGCTCGGCGATGGAGTCGCCATCGGTGGCGAAGCGAACCGAGGCGAAACCGAGGACTGCGCCGAATACCAGCGACAGGGAGACTAGTGCCAGCAAGGCGGCAAGGATGGGATGTGCGGCAATCAATTCGATCATCCCTCTATACCAGCCCGGCGAAACCCATAAAGGCCAGCGACATCAGGCCGGCGGT
>JAUXCW010000229.1 GCA_030618705.1 Gammaproteobacteria bacterium
CCATGTAGGCTCGGGCGCCGGGTCCAACCGGCGCACGGTCCTGCTCTGGGAGCCCCGATCCCTCCGTCAATATGGCTTAATATGCGGCATTTGGATTAAGCCCACATGGCGGGCTGTAACAGGCTCACGCCGGGTCGCCTGCCCTGTGGTATGCTCGATTAAAAGCAGAGAAGCGACCATGTCACCGATTCCCAAATTCACCACGATGCTGGCCGAGCTGATCGCCATCCCCTCGGTCAGCTCGACCCAGCCGGCCCTGGACCAGGGCAATCTGCCGGTGGTGGAACGCTTGGCACAGTGGCTATCGCCGCTGGGTTTTCGCTGCGAGATCCTGCCCCTGCCGGGCAAGGCCCACAAGGCCAACCTCATCGCCACACTGGGCCGCGGGCCCGGGGGGCTGGTGCTGGCGGGCCATACGGACACCGTGCCCTACGACGATAGCCGCTGGCAACACGACCCCCTGACCTTGAAGGAGAGCGAGCAGCGCTACTACGGGCTGGGCAGCTGCGATATGAAGGGCTTTTTCCCCGTCGCCATCAGCGCCGCCGCGGAATTTGTCGACCAGCGTCTGAAAGCGCCCCTGATCATACTGGCGACAGCGGATGAAGAGAGCTCCATGGCCGGTGCCGAGGCGCTGGTGGAAATGGGCCGGCCCCAGGCCCGCTATGCGCTGATTGGCGAACCCACCGGGATGAAACCGATCCGCCAGCACAAGAGCATCATGATGGAGAGTATCGTGGTACTCGGCCAGGCCGGCCACTCCTCCAACCCGGCCCTCGGCAACAATGCGATGGAGGCGATGCACGAGGTCATAAGCCGCCTGCTCGGCTATCGCGAGCAATTGCAAAAGCAGCACATCAACCCGGGGTTTGCCATCGAGGTACCCACGCTCAACCTGGGCTGTATTCACGGCGGCGACAACCCCAACCGCATCTGCTCCCGCTGCGAGCTGCACTTCGATGCACGGCTGCTACCGGGCATGTCCAACGACTCGGTGCGACAGCAAATACGCGCCATCGTCGATGCGGTGGCCAGGGAGCGTGGCCTGGATATTCAAATGCATAGCCTGATCAACGGTGTCGAAGCGTATATGGAGCGCGAGGACAGCGCCCTGATAAGCGCAGCCGAACAACTGACGGGCCACCGCGCGCAAGCGGTCGCCTTCGCCACAGAAGCTCCCTATCTACAGCAGCTGGGGCTGGAAACCCTGGTCATGGGGCCGGGGTCGATAGACCAGGCCCACCAACCCGACGAGTACATCGAGCTGGCGAGCATCGAGCCCTGTATCGGCGTGGTGCGGGAGCTGATCAAACGCTTTTGCTTGTAGGCTGCGGGCTGCTACACTTCTCGAGTTTTGTTTCCTGACAGAAAGCCAGTTCAACAATAAACCGCGGGAAGGCCCAAGTGCCCACTGAAAATCAACAGTATGTGTCCTGGTTCCGACGCTCCTCCCCCTATATCAATGCCCACCGGGGGAAAACCTTTGTCCTGATGTTCGGCGGGGATGCCATCGAGGACGATGGGTTTGCCAACATCATCCACGATATTGCCCTGCTCAATAGCCTGGGAATCCGCCTGGTGCTGGTCCACGGCTCACGCCCGCAAATAGAGCAGCGGGTCGCGCTGCGCCAGCTGGAGAGCCGCTACCACAACGGGGTGCGGATAACCGACCAGGGCGCCCTGGAGTGCGTCGTCGATGCGGCGGGGTCGCTGCGTGCGCAGCTGGAGGCGCTGTTGTCCATGGGCCTGCCCAACTCGCCCATGCACCTGTCCCACATCCGGGTGATCGGCGGCAATTTTGTTATCGCTCGCCCGCTGGGGGTACACGACGGCGTCAACTTCCAACACACGGGTGAGGTCAGACGAGTACAGGCCGATGACCTGGCACACCAGCTCGACCTCGGCAATGTCGTCCTGATCAGCCCCCTGGGATACTCTCCCACCGGGGAGGTGTTCAATCTCAGCATGGAGGATGTCGCCCGGCAGGTGGCATCCGCCCTCGATGCCGATAAATTGATCGCCTTTGGCGAGCGCGCGGGCATTCTCGACGAAGGGGGCGAACTGGTCCGAGAGCTGAAATTGAGCGAAGCCAGTTTCCTCTACGAGCGGCAATCCGCGGCGAACCCCGACCGCCTGCTACAGGCACTCATCCATACCTGCCAGGCCGGTGTCGAGCGTTGTCACCTGGTCAGCTACCGGGAGGACGGCGCGCTGCTTAAAGAGCTTTTCAGCCGTGACGGCTGCGGCAGCCTGATCTACCAGGACAGCTACGAGAGCATTCGCAGCGCCTCCATCGACGACGTCGGAGGCATCCTCGAGCTGATCGAGCCGCTGGAGGACGAGGGGGTATTGGTGCGTCGTTCCCGCGAGGCGCTGGAAACCGAAATCACCCGCTTCACAGTGATAGAACGTGACGGCATGATCATCGCCTGTGCCGCCCTGTACCCCTATGCCAGGGAGCGCATGGGGGAGATCGCCTGTGTGGTCAGCCATCCGGACTACCGGGGCGACAACCGGGGTGAACGCTTACTGTCACACATCGAAAGAGAAGCCGGGTCCCAGGGCCTGGTGTCCCTGTTCGTGCTCACCACCCGCACCGCGCACTGGTTTCTGGAGCAGGGCTATGCACTGTGCGAGCAGTCCGACCTGCCCGGGGAAAAACAGCAATTGTACAACTACCAGCGCAATTCCCAGGTGTTTCGAAAGGCGCTGTAAGCAAGCCCGATAACCGGCACCCACCATTAGAAATATTGACCATCGTTCACCCCCAGCGTCTACACTAGACATTACTAGTGTCCGTCCGGAAGGCCAACCTTCCGGAGAGGGCACGTATCCCAGCGCAGGCTGGGATCCAAAATCAACAACTTTCTGGATTAACAGGCCCTGAATAACCACGCAAGGGAATTGGAATGACGACAGCAATACTGAATGGAGTATCCCTGCAGGGCGTGGCGACCTGTGTGCCGGGCAGAATCTACGATAATTTGAAGGAAGCGACTCATTTCGACCCCAAGGAAGTGAAGAAGGTTGTCACCATCGCGGGCATCCAGCAACGGCGTGTCGTCGAGGAGAATACCTGCTCGAGTGATCTCTGCCTGCAGGCGGGAAAACAGCTGCTGGAGCGCCTGGAATGGTCGGCCGACTCCATTGATACACTGATCTTCGTCACCCAGACTCCCGACTATTTCCTGCCGAGTACAGCGTCGCTGCTTCATCGCGACCTGGGCTTGCCGCAGTCATGCGCCGCATTCGATGTCGGGCTCGGCTGTTCGGGCTACCCCTATGCCCTGTGGCTGGCATCGATGATGATTCAAACGGGTAGTGCCGGCCGCGTGCTGGTAATGCATGGTGAAACACCCTCTCTTATTACCCACCCCACGGACCGAGCGACCGCACTACTTTTTGGCGACGCGGGCTCCGCTACGGCTCTTGAGCGGGGAGGCAATGACCCATGGGGGTTTTCCCTGCACTCGGATGGCCAGGGCTATAATGATTTGATTATTCCGGGACGCGGCTTTCGGCAACCCAGCCCCGAGGACGAGCGAGACAACTACCTGCACATGAACGGCGCCAGCCTGTTCAACTTCACCATCCACAAAGTACCCGAATTGATCCAGGATACGCTCGCTCTCATGGATAAGGATATCGACGAGATCGATGCCTTTATCTTCCACCAGTCGAATCAGTTTATTATGCGCCACATCGCCAAAAAGGTGGGCCTGCCCGCTGAGAAAACCCCGATTATTCTAGGCTCATACGGAAATTCCGGCGGCCCCTCAGTGCCGTTGACGATGACCCAGCACTACGCTGATAATGATTTGCAATCGGCTGAAACAGCGATGTTACTAGGCTACGGCGTTGGCTTGTCCTGGGGGTCCGCCCTGCTTAAGGTAAAGCCCGAGACAGTATTCTTGCATTCCGAATATGCTGTAGAATAAAAAATCGATTATTCCTAACTGGCGCACACCCGCGCTATCCAGCAGGTCGAACATGAGATACCGCTTCGTCGACAGGATCATTTCGCTGGAGCCCGGCGTAAGCATCCGCTGCCAGAGAACCTGGCCTGCAGACCTTGAAATCTTTGCAGACCATTTCCCGGAGTTTCCGGTCGTGCCCGGGGTTTTGCTAACCGAAATGATGGGCCAGGCCGCCGGCTTGTGTTTATCCAGTCAACAGGACGACGGCAACTCGGCGATGCTGATACAAATAAAGAATGCGACTTTTCGCAACTGGGTAGCGCCCGGCGAATTACTGGATATCGAGGCGGAGATTATTTCTTCACAGCCCAGGCTGGCGCGAATCAAAGCCAGGACCGAGCGAGATGGCGCGCTGATCGCCAGTACTGAATTATTGTTTTCCTTTGAGAGCAAGGGCAAACTCGGCTTGCCAGACAACGATCCGGTGTTAGCGGCCTATTGGGACAGGGTAAATGCAAGGAATGATTGATGATTCGCAGCTACAGGTAGCGGCTGATGTCCAGGCAATATAAACGCCTGTCGAAAGCCCTGGCAAAGTCACTCAAGCTGACGACCGAAGAATTGGAACAGAGCTTCCGACTGGCCACGATCGATGAGGTGCCAGTCGTAAGCAATATCCGTCACCAGGTATTTGGCGCCGAATTAAAAGCCAATGATGAAGCTTACTTGAAATGGCGCTACTTCCGTCACCCCGACTTTCCCTCCACGTTGTGGGTTTTTGAATATCAAAATACGGTGATTGGCGCAATGGGGACTGAGCCGGTCGAACTGCTAAACTGCGGCCAGCGTGAACCGGCCATCAGGAGCATGGACGCCATAATTGACCCGAAGCTTGGTAGCCATGGCCTGGGTGCATGGATGGTACTGGCCCTACAGGAGCGCTATAGCTGCATTCTGGTCTGTGGGGGAAACGCCGACTCAAAGAGCATGCTGAAGAAGCTGTTTACCACCCTGTATGTTCGGCAAACCTATAAGCTCATGCTGGTTTCAAATGGCTATTTGAAGAACACGGGCATTGCGCCAATAGCGGGGCTTATTGCTCCCGCGATCAACCTGTTACTGTCAGCTTACTATCGCCTGAAATGGCTGAAGTTTTCGACGCCCCACGACATCGAGATCAGGCCTATCGAGCACATCGATGAATTGATCGCGCTATTGCCTGAGAGTCCCGGGGTCCTGGGCTCGGTTAAAGTCTTGCGGTCCGCAGAATATTTGGACTGGCGCTATCGCGATAATCCCATGGCCGGCTTCATGGTAAAAGGGGTATTCAAACAGGCGCAATTACTAGGCTATGTCATCTACACTTTCAACGCGGACAGCGGGCCGGAGAATAGCAAGTTCGGCCGAATTGTGGACTGGGATGTTTTTTCCACCAGCGAATGCCTTGAAATATTGAGCTCAGTGTATATTGAGGTGGTAAAACACTTTAAGTTGTTGGGCGCGGAAAAAATATTCATCACACTCAACGACAAAATCTCATCTGGTGCCGCCAGTAACGCAGGCTTTATTCTTCGAGAGGCCGGCAGCGAATTATTTGTCTATAAGAAAGATGCAAAGCCCGACGATGCCGTTTTTTCTCCCGACCTCTGGTACCAGAG
>JAUXCW010000358.1 GCA_030618705.1 Gammaproteobacteria bacterium
CGGGTGGTATCCCGGGGCCACTGTCACTGATTCGCAGTTCGGGTTTTCCGCCCCGGCCGTCGACACAGACTTTGATCTCCCCTTCTTCAGGGGTATATTTAGTGGCGTTATCCAGCAGGTTTCGCACCAGTATTTCCAGCAACCGGCGGTTTCCGCACACCTGCACGGCATCCTCACCCGACAGTGAAACCTGCAAGCACTTGCTGTCGAATGCACTGAGGTTTTGCGCAATCTGGCCGGCGACCAGAGCATATAACTCCACCTCCTCGTGTGCATCGCGCATACTTTCCGGGGCCAGCCGCGCCAGCTCCAATAACTGGCTGATAAGCTGGGTCAGTGAGCGGGTCGACTCCAGCGCCGACTCCAGCGCCGGGACAGATTCCCCACTGGCGACAGCGAGCGCATTCTCCAATTGAGTCTGGATGATAGATACCGGCGTGCGCAATTCATGGGCCGCGTCATTGGCAAACTGCCTTTCCCGGCCCAGCGCCTTATCGAGCCTGTCGAATGCACTGTTGATAGACGCCACCAGTGCTTGCAACTCCCTGGGCGTGTCCGCACAGTCAATACCGCTCAAATCGTTTGCGTCGCGCACCGCGACTTGCCGGGCCAGTTTGTCCAGCGGCGCCAGGCCGACCCGCATAATAATGAGCACGGCCAATCCCAGCGCCACCGCCAGGGCAATAGCAGAGGATATATCGCGCAGCGCAAAGCGCCCGGCCAGTTCCCGGCGTACCGCGGAACTTTGCCCGGCGACAATCCAGCGCTGGTGCTCACTATCGTAGAGGCAGAAAAACAGCCAGTCGTCTCCGTCCACCACGGCACGGTGATAGCCCGGCGTCATGGGAACCAGGCTCCGCCGCGGCAAGCTGGCGGAGTGCCCGATCAATTCACCCGGTGCGTGCCAGACCTGGAAACCCAACTGCGCTTCATAGGGGTGATGCTCACCACTATGCCCCGCATCGCTGGCAGCCAGTCGGCGCTTTAGTTCGACGATGCCCTGTGGTCCGGTGGCGTGATCGATAAGACCGAGTAGTGTACGCGCGTACTGTGCCAGCTGCGCATCGAAGACCTCGTCAATTTCGTGGACACCCTGGCGATAACTCCAAAGGCCCTCAAGTACGGCCAGCAGGCAGATGGTTATAATCAAAGCCAGCAGCAGGAAGCGGCGCATCGACTTCATAGTTCCACTCTGAGGTAGTAACCCACCCCCCTGATATTTCGAATGATGTCCCGGGGAAGTTTTTTGCGTAAGTTGTGGATATGAACCTCGATAGCATTACTGCTCAGCGCGCCGCCAAGGCTATACAATTTTTGTTCCAACTCCTCGCGGGGGAACACCCGTCCCGGTTGCTCCGCAAGCGTCCTCAGCAAGGAAAATTCTCGCCGCGGCAGGGCGACGATGCAACCGTCCACGCGAAGCTGGTGACTATGTAAGTCCAGTTGCAGCGCACCCAGTTCGAGCAATGCGCTATGCGCAGAAGTGTTGCGCCGCTCCAACACTCGCAGGCGGGCGAACAGCTCCTGTTGCTCAAAGGGTTTGGTGAGATAGTCGTCGCCGCCAAGGTCGAGGCCGCGTACTTTATCATCCAGGCTGTCCCTTGCGGTAAGAATCAATACCGGCAGATCCTGGCCACGATGGCGAATACGCCGCAGCAGGCTCAGGCCGTCTTCATCCGGCAGGCCGAGATCGAGAATCATCACGTCCACCGATTCGACGCCGAGTATATGCTCGGCCGCAGATACCGTCGCTGCATGATCGACCGCATAGCCCTCGCGCACCAGCGCCACCTCGATGCCGTGGGCAAGGGCGATATTGTCCTCTACCAGTAATATCCGCATAGATCTACCCGGCGCTCAATGCCCCCGAGCATAGCACTGGTGATACCCAGTAAAAAAGGTCGCTGCCGGCAAATTCCTGTTGCAGTGCAGCCAACAGCCCCGGCCATTGCTCCTCGGATAAAATTACCTGTATCTGCACCCGGCGCGCCTTGCCCGTCACCTGCTCCGCTATATTCGACAGGGCGTGGGCCGAACCGTGGCCGTAGCCGTGGATAGAGGTAAACCCGTCGACCTCCGGTCGCAGCAGCAGCCAGTCTATCAAGTCCAGCTCCAATGCGGGGGACAGGTTGAGGAAAAGCAGCGATTCCGCTGCATGGGAGTCAACCACATGAGAATCAACGACATGAGTATCAACTACAGAGGATTCATTCACGAAACGCCCTCCCGCGGTATGGCAAAACGCCGGTACACAACCGGCAACAGCAGCAAAGTCAACAGGGTGGAACTGACAAGCCCGCCGATCACCACGATCGCCAGGGGTTTTTGAATTTCTGAACCCGGCCCGCTTGCGAACAGAAACGGCGCCAGGCCCAGTGCGGCTATGGAGGCGGTCATCAACACCGGGCGCAGTCTTCTCATAGTACCCAGCAGTACCACCTCGGACATCGGCAAGCCCCGCGCCTCGAGCTGGCGAAAATAGCTGACCATGACCACGCCATTGAGCATGGCGATGCCCAGCAACGCGATAAAACCGACAGTCGCCGGTACCGACAGGTACTCCCCCGCCAGCCACAACGACAAAATACCGCCGCTGAGCGCGAACGGTATATTGAGGAAAACAATCGCCGCACTGCGCAGACTGCCGAAGGTGATAAACAACAGCAACAGTATCAGCCCCAGGGTAATGGGCACCATTAGCGCCAGGCGGGCACTGGCCCGTTGCTGGTTTTCAAACTCGCCGCCCCATTCGGCATGGTAGCCGGCGGGGAACGGCACCTGCTGCTGTAATTGTTGTTGCGCCTCTGCCACGAAGCCGACCAGGTCGCGACCGCTGACATTGGTCCGCACCACGCCGAAGCGCTGGCCCTGCTCCCGGCGCACCGATACCGGCCCCTGGGCAATCTTCACCTCGGCGACACTGGACAGCGGAACCATGCGACCGTCGCCCAGCGCAATCATTCGATTGGACAGCGACTGCACCGGGTCGCCCCGTCGGTCGGAGCCCCGCAACACCACGGGCACCCGCGCCGGATTTTCAATCACCTCCGTCACCACGCCACCTTCCAATTGCCAGCGCAGGATATCCGCCGTCTCATCCATGGACAGGCCCATGGCGTTGGCCAGTGCGCGCCGCGGCTCCACGACCACGTACTGCACGCCCTCATTGAGTGAGGCAAATACATCCTCGCTGCCGGGTATGGCGCCCAGGGTATCGGCCACCGCCGCGGCGAGACGGTTGATCTCGCCGATCTCCGGG
>JAUXCW010000126.1 GCA_030618705.1 Gammaproteobacteria bacterium
TCCTCGAAACGCAGGAACAAGGCCTCGATAATCGCTTCCTTGCCCTTGAAGTGGTAGTAGAGGTTGCCGGGGCTGATTTCCATCTCGTTGGAAATATCCACCGTGGTGACATTGGGTTCACCCTCCTCATTGAACAGCAGCAAGCTGGTGACCAGAATCCTTTCTCTGGTTTTCATGGAATAAAGTCCCCCTGCTTTAGTGGGTGCGCTTGGCTTTTGCTTTGGGCCTGGCCGCCTTTTTTACCGGTGCGCGGCGGGCGGCGGGTTTTGCTTTGGCCAGCCTGTCCAGCTTGTCGTTCAGGCCGTCGATCTTGCGCTCGAGGCGCTCGATGTCCTCTTTCAGGCCCGGCGAGCCGAAACTGAGGTTGGCCCGCACCTTTTTCAGGCGATCTTCCAGGGTCGTCGTGGTTTTTACCAGGTCGCTCTTGTTGACCTTGCTTCGCGTTTCATCTTCCAGCTCCTGTCCACGCTTGACCAGATCCTTGAACAGCTTGGGGCTGTCCTTACTGGCTTTTTCATAGCGATTAACCGCTTCATCAAAGGCCCTGCCGTAGGCTCCCAGGCCCGCGAGCCAGATATTGCGGGCGATATCGCTGTTTTTATCTGCGGCTGTGTCTTTCTTGCTCATGCCTGATCTCCTGAGTGCTTACCGGCTGCCCAAAACGCAGACAATAAAAAAAGGGTGCGACCCATAAAGGCCACACCCCTAAGCAAGACTATGAGACCTGAATGGAGCTTAGGCAGCTACTTCCTCAGCTTCCTTTTTTACCCTGGTCGCAGGCTTACTGGCTGCTGCTTTTTTTGCAGGAGCTTTTTTGCGGGCCGGTGCCTTTTTCTTTGCAGCGGGCTTCTTAGTGCTTGAAGCCAGCTTGTCCTTCAAGGAGTCGAAGTTATCGCGCAATTCCTGGATGCGATCTTCAAGCTTCATGTCCTTGACCAGATCGATATTTTTGATGCGCTCTTCGGCGTCCTGCTGTGCGTCTTTGATACGCTTTTCAGCATTTTGCTGTACTTTTTCGCCACGCTTGACCAGCTCCTTGAACAGATCACCACGTTTGTCGTTGTACTCTTCGACCTTCTCTTCGAGGGACTCGTAGAGCTTGCCATACATACCGAGGTTTGCCAAATATAGATCTTTGGCCATATCGCCGATTTTCTCGACGCCGGTATCACTTTTTGCTGCTTTCTTGGTCGCCATGTTGTAACTCCTATGGATGAATAAAGGTATAATTGGAATCTACTGGTTCTGTCTAGAAAGCGCATACTAAAGATGCCTTTCCGTCTGCGTTGTGGCCCGCTGTAAATTTGAGGCGCGATAATATTGCCAATTATTAGAAATTGCCTACTAAACATGCCTCGCCGCGGGCATCCAGGCATCTGCGGCGACACAGCGGTGCCGGTCGGTTTGCAGCCAGTCGCGCAACGGGTATCATCGGCTCACATTGAGCAAAGCGGATTGGGTATGCCCGGCAGTCACACAGTAATTTCGATACATCAGCCCGGTGTAGTGCGAGGGGGTTGGTGATGGGGAGCCGCAACAGCCGGCTGCTGCAGGTAGCGGTGCTGGCCGTCGGTTTGGGCCTGAGTGGCTGGCTGTTCTGGGGCAAATCTGCGCCCCGGCCCCACGCCGTCAAGCCCCCTGTCGCGCCGGTAGTGGACGTCGTCGAAGTTCAGCCGCGCAGTATGCGCCTGATGGTGCGAACCCAGGGTACCATCCAGCCCCGCCGTGAAATCGAGCTGATCGCGCAGGTGGGCGGCGTGGTGGAACAGGTTGCGGATAACTTTGCCGAGGGCGGCTTTTTCAAGGCCGGGCAAGTCTTGTTGCAATTGGAACAACAGGATTATCGTTTTGCGGTCATGCGCGCACGGGCAAGAGTGGCCGATGCAGTGCAACTGCTGGCGATAGAAAAGGGCCGGGTGCGGCAGGCGAAAAGAGAGTGGCGCGACCTGGGCGACGTGGATGCCAACGATTTATTCCTGCGCAAGCCCCAGTTGGCCGGTGCTGAAGCGACACTGGCGGCGGCACAGGCCGACCTCGACCAGGCGGAGCTCGATTTACAGCGCACGCGGGTGAGCGCGCCCTTCGACGGCCGGATTCTCGAGCAGTTTGCTGACTTGGGGCAATACCTGGCGCCGGGTTCACCGGTAGCACGCATTTACAGTACCGATGCTGTAGAGGTCAGGCTGCCCCTGACCGATCGTCAACTGGCCACCCTCGACTTATCCCTGCACCCCGGTGAGACCGGCCCCAATAAGCTGGATATTCCGGTGCAATTACTCGGTCGCTTTGCTGGTCGTGACTGGCAGTGGCAGGGCACGATTACACGTACGGATGCCAGTATCGACCAGCGCAGCCGTGTTATGTACGCGGTTGCGGAAATACGTGATCCCTTCGTTCCCGACCTCGATAGCGGCCGGCCTCCGCTGATGATCGGCCAGTTTGTAGAGGCGGAACTGGCCGGTCGCGAGCAAGCCGACGCAATCGTGCTGCCTCGCACCGCGCTGAGGCCGCAAAACCGGCTCTGGGTGCTGGATGCCGAGGACCGGATCCGGATTGTGCCGGTTAGCGTACTGCAGTCCGAAGAGCGGCAAGTCGTGGTACAGGGTGAAGTCGAGGCCGGCAACCGCGTGGTGGTGTCGACACTCAGTGTGGTGACGCCGGGGATGCCGGTTACGCCGGTGTCCACCGGCCAGGGAGAGTAGGCTTGGGCCGTATCGTCGACTGGTTTGTCCACAACCCCATCGCGGCAAACCTGATGATGGTGATCACCATCGTCATGGGGCTGACTACCTTCCCCCTGGTGTCCAAGCAGTTTTTTCCCGAGCGAGAACTCGACACCATACTGGTGAGCGTCGCCTATCCTGGCGCCGGCCCGGCCGAGGTCGAGCAGCAAATCTGTATCCGCATCGAGGAGGCGATACACGACCTCGATGGTATCGAGAGCATCGGCTCCATCGCCAGGGAGAGCCTGGGGGAAGTATGGGTGGATGTGGCGGGGGATTACGATTCCCTGCGTTTGCTCAACGAGTTGAAAAGCCGGGTCGATGCGATCACGGCGTTTCCCGTCAATGCCGAACGACCGCAGGTGACGGAGCGGCTGTGGAAATCCCTGGTGATCAGCGTGGCGCTGGCGGGGGATATCGGTGAGGCAAACCTCAAGGAGCTGGGCGAGCAGCTGCGCAACGAGCTGGCGGGCCTGCCCGAAGTACAGCTGGTCGACTTGCTGAGGCCGCGGGACTACGAAATCAGCATCGAGGTATCGGAGCTGGATTTACGCCGCTACGGCCTGCGCTTCGAGGATGTGGTTTCGGCGATAAAGGGCGCTTCACTCAATTTGCCGGCGGGAAAACTGCGCACCCACGACGGCGATATACAAATACAGACCCGCGGCCAGAGCTATACCGGGTCGGATTACGAAAATATCGTGGTGCTGAGCCGGGGGGACGGCACCCGCCTGCTGTTGGGAGACGTCGCCAGGGTCATTGACGGATTTGTGGAAAACGACATTCTCGCCAGATTCAATGGCAAACCCTTTCTTCGCCTCGATGTCTACAGCACCTCCAGCCCCGATATCCTCAAGACCAGCGAGGCGGTCTACGAATGGGTCGACCAGCTTCAGCCGCGCTTGCCGGCCGGGGTCGAGATGGCGATATGGCGAGACCAGTCGATCTCTTTCAAGGGTCGACTCAATACCCTGATCTACAACGGGCTCGGTGGGCTGGGCCTGGTGTTTATCGTCCTCTTGCTGTTCCTGCGCCCACTGTTGGCATTCTGGGTCTGTACCGGCATCGCCGTGGCCTTCCTCGGCGCCATATGGTTGTTACCGGTCTCCGGCGCCTCGCTCAATATCATCACCCTGTTCGCTTTTATCCTCATTCTCGGCATTGTGGTGGACGATGCCATCATCGTCGGGGAGTCGATCTATGCGGCGCAGGCCAGGGGGCTGACGGGCCGTGCCGGGGCCGTCGCGGGAACCCGCTCGGTCATGAAACCGGTGTGGTTTGCTGTGATCACCACCATGCTTTTCTTCGCCGCGTTTTTCCTGCTGCCGAATGACTCCCCCGAGGCCGGCCAGATCGCCTGGGTGGTATTGATCGCGTTGAGCTTCTCCCTGATCGAGTGCATGTTCATCCTGCCCGCGCACCTGGCCCATATGAAGCCGGAGCGGCCCGGTACCAACCCCTGGCTGGCCCGGCTCGAGCGCACCCGGGAGAAGTTTGCGCGGGGAATGGAGCATGGGGCGAGCAATTTATACCAGCCCCTGTTACGGCGCTGCATGGAGCATCGCAACCTGACCTTGATAGGGTTTCTCATGGTATTGCTGGTCACCATCGCCATCCACTCCGGCGGTTGGATGCGATCGAGCTTCTTTCCCCAGGTGACCATGGACTATCTTTCGGCCACTGTCTTCCTGCACAAGGGAAGCCCCTTCGATGAAAGTCGCCGGGTCATGGAGCAGATGGAGTCGGCGGCGCTTCGGCTGCAGTCCGAACTGAATCCGGCGGGCGGCGAACCGGTGATCAAGCACGTCGAGTCCCTGGCGGCGAACGACTGGGTCGGCGTGACCATGGGCCTGGCCCAGAGCGGTGATCGCACCGTCTCGACAGCACAGATCAAAGCCAGGTGGCAGGAGTACATCGGTGAGCTCCCCGACGTCAAGGATTATGAGGTGCGCCACACCGTCGGTCACCAGGGCAAGGATATCGAACTCAAACTGGTGGCGCCTGAATTGAAAACGCTGCGTGCCGCGGCCAATGAACTGAAGCAGGAATTGGCGCGCTTCCCCGGCGTGTTCAATGTGCGGGATAGCCTGGAGTACCCGCGCGCGGAAATCGAACTGAGGCTCAAGCCCCTGGCTGAAACCCTGGGCGTTACCCTGGGCGAGCTGGCGCTACAGGTCCGGCGAGGGTTTTACGGCGAGGAAGTCCAGCGCGTGCCGCGAATGCGGGAGGATGTGAGGGTCATGGTGCGCTATCCCCGGCAGGAGCGTGAGAGCCTTAATTTCCTCCAGGATATGCGCATCCGCACCCCGGATGGCCGGGAGGTGCCCTTCGAGGCGCTGGCGGAGATTCACTATGTCCCGGGCTATAGTCAAATCGACCGTAGTGACCGGCGCCGGGTGTCTGTGGTCACCGCCGAACTGGAGTCTGGTTATGATGCAGGCGCCATCATTCGCACGGTTTTGCAGCAACGACTGCCGGAGTGGAAGAGCCGGTACCCCGGATTCGATCTTGAACTGGAGGGTCGACAGCAGGAGCAAGAGGATTTCCTTGCCGCAATGAAGCGCCTGATGGTGGGCACCACCCTGGTGGTCTTCGGCATGATGGCCATTGTATTCCGCTCTTACTGGCAGCCGATATTGATTCTGGCGGCCATTCCCTTCGGTTATATGGGGGCGGTGATCGGCCACCTGGTATTCGACCGGGAGATGAGTATGTTCTCACTGTTGGGAATCATTGCCTGTGCCGGTGTGGTGATCAACGACAACCTGGTTTTGATCGATCGCGTCAATAGTCTGCGTGAGCAGGGCGTGGAATTATGGGATGCCCTGTTGCAGGGGGGTGTGGATCGATTCCGGCCTATAATCCTCACCTCGGTCACCACCTTCGTCGGCCTGTTGCCGATAACCCTGGAGCAGAGCGTGCAGGCACAGTTTCTGGTGCCCATGGTGTTGTCCCTGACCTTTGGCGTACTGCTGGCCACCACGGTGACGCTGTTGTTTATTCCCTGTCTTTACCTGCTGTGCGATTCCATCGCCAAGCGGGTGAACGGTTTATTCGCTCGAATCCGGGGTACGACGTCAGTCGAATAAATTCGACCCCACGAAACCGCGCCCGTCGAAGTTATTCGACCAGGTGGCGACGAAACGATCAGTCAGCGCTGGGGCCGGCCTTGACTATCGCCTCGGGGACATCAAAATTGGCAATATTGTCCTGGAACAACCGGGCCAGTTTGCGCGCCTGTTCGTCGTAGGCGGCGGCATCGTCCCAGGCTGCTCGTGGATTGACGTATTCTTGTTCGACGCCTGGAATCTGTTTGGGGATGTCCAGGTTGAGGATATCCAGGTGCTCGGTTTCGACCTCCTCCAGGGCGCCGTTCTGCGCCGCCGCAACCACGGCGCGGGTTACCGGAATCGGGAAGCGTGAGCCCTTGCCGCCGGCACCGCCGCTGCCCCCGGTCCACCCGGTATTGATCAGGTAGACCTTGCTCTCGAAGTCTTCGATACGCTTCATCAGGAGGTCGGCGTAGACTCCCGCGGGCCGTGGCATGAACGGCGCGCCAAAGCAGGTGGAGAAGGTGGGGTGAATACCGGCCTCGGCGCCCACCTCGGTGGAGCCCACCCGGGCTGTGTAACCGGAGAGGAAGTGAAAAGCAGCGGCCTCTTTGGACAAAATGGACACCGGAGGCAATACGCCGGTGACGTCACAGGTGAGGAAGATAACGGTTTTTGGCTCGCCGGCGCAATTTTCCGGCACGCGTTTCTCGACGTGTTCCAGGGGGTAGCAGCAGCGGCCGTTCTCAGTGAGCCCGGTATCGTGGTAATCGGCGATTCGCGTATCGGGGTCGATGGCGACATTTTCGACGATGGAGCCGAATCGAATCGCGTCCCAGATTACCGGCTCGTTCTTGTGGCTCAGGTTGATGGTCTTGGCGTAGCAGCCCCCCTCGATATTGAATACCGACCCCCTGGACCAGCCGTGCTCATCGTCACCGATCAAAAAACGCTCGGGGTCGGCGGAGAGGGTGGTTTTGCCGGTGCCGGAGAGGCCGAAAAACAGGGCGGTGTCGCCGTGCTGGCCGACATTGGCCGAGCAGTGCATGGGCATTACGTCCTTTTCCGGCAGCAGGAAGTTTTGCACCGAAAACATGGATTTTTTCATCTCGCCCGCATAGCGCATACCAGCGAGCAGAACCTTGCGCTGGGCAAAATTGATGAGTACGACGCCATCGGAGTTGGTGCCGTCCCGCGCCGGGTCGCAGACGAAGCCGGCCGCATTGATGATGGTCCATTCTTCTTTCTGCTTGGGGTTGTAGTGTTCCGGTCGTACAAACATATTGAGACCGAACAGGCTCTGCCAGGCGGTTTCGGTGGTGACGTTGACCGGCAGGTAGTGTTCCTCGTGGGCGCCCACGTGCAATTGTTGCAGGTAGTGGCTCTTACTGTTGATGTGTGCTCCGACACGCTCCCACAGGGCGTCGAATTGCCCGGCGTCGAAGGGCCGGTTTACCGAACCCCAGTCGATGGCGTCCTCCGTGCTGGGCTCTCGTACGATAAAGCGGTCTGGCGGTGAGCGACCGGTGCGTTTACCTGTGGTGACGACCAGGGCGCCGCTGGCGGCGAGTTCGCCCTCCTGGCTGTCCAGCGCCCGCTCGATTAGCACGGCCGGGCTGAGATTTTTGTAAACGGTGGTGGTGTCGGTGATCAGGCTGGTCATCTAGTGGGTTCCTGTTCTGCTTGGTCGCCGGGCTCCAGCCCGGGAAAAGGAGTCTACCTGGGGCATGAATGCCGATAGGCCCAAAATGGGGCGTCATTATGGCAAAAAAACGGCCGGGACGCTAAGCGCAATATTTACCCGCTGGAAGAGGCAGCTCGGCGCGGCATTGGCGGATGATTCCTCGCGTGTTTTCAGTCCTCGCCGTGCCGATTCTTGAAGCGGTGGATAAGGCGGCGGTCGCGTTTTCCGGGGCGTCCGGGGGGTGGGGAACTGCCGGTGTGGGCCGCCCGGCGCAAGGCGGCGCTCTCCTCCCGCGCCGCGACGCTATCTTCGGTTTCCCGGTAGAGCTGTTGGGCCGCCGCTGCGGGGCCACGTTTATCCGAGAGCGCTATCACCTCCACGGTCAATTCCTCCAGGCCCCGGCGGATACGCAGGCTTGTGCCCGCGGTAAGCTCCTTGCTGACCTTGCTGCGGGCGCCGTCGACGTGCACTTTGCCGCCCTCGATCGCTCGCTTGGCCAGACTGCGGGTCTTGAAGAAGCGCGCCGCCCACAGCCATTTGTCCAACCGTAGCTTGCCGGCGGTAGTGCTGGAATCAGCCACCTTGTTTTTGCGCCCCTGGTGCCCGGGCAGTAGTCTCCGGCGGCATAATTTCGTCGAAGTGATGGATGACAGGAAAGCGCAGTTGCTTGCGCCTGGGGGCGCGGCTGTCAGGCTGTGCCAGAGTGATCAGGTGACGTATTCCAAAAGCCTGTGCGGTGCTTAGTACGGCCTCGGTATCGTCGATAAACAGCGTCCTGTGGGGATCGAAGTGGCGATGGGTGTGAAACCGCTGCCAGAACCCGGGATCTTCCTTGGGCGCTCCGTAGTCATGGGAGATGATGATTTCATCCAGCCACGGGCGCAGGTCGACCCGCCCCATTTTAAGGTTTACGCTGTCCCGGTGGGCGTTGGTGACCAGCAGGCAACGTCGGTGACTGTGTTTTAAGCGTTGCAGGAACTGGGCGACGTGGGGGCGCAGGGCGATAAGGTGGCTGATCTCGCTTTTCAGTGTGGCGATATCCATATCCAGCTGTCCCGACCAGTAGTCGAGGCAATACCAATTGAGGCTGCCACGCTCACTCTCGAAGCGCTGGAGCAGTTGTTCGCGCACTTCTTCTTCCGGCAGGCCGTGTTGCTCGGCATAGCGCCTGGGCAAGTGCCTGAGCCAGAAAAAATTGTCGAAGTGGAGGTCCAGCAAAGTGCCGTCCATATCGAGCAGTACCGTATCGATGTCGTGCCAATTGAGCATGGGAACTCGATTATCACCTGTGGGGAACGCGTGTCATACTCCGTCTAATGAATCGGCCGGCGAAAAACCGGGCATTGCACGAAATAGTATCGGAGCGTGAAATTTGCTTGTCAGTGTCCATATCCAGCGCAGAGGCGGCAGTCGTGCATGAATTGACTCTGCCACTTTACCGAATATGTCACCGGGCGGGCAAGGTGTTGTGCGATTTGTATGCCGGGCACTTACGCCGGCCGCTACAGGTAGAGATCAAGCAGGATGCCACCCCGGTCACCATTGCCGACCGCCAGTCCAACGATATATTGCAGGGGGGGCTGCAAGCGCTCTGTCCGGGCGTGCCGGTGCTGTCGGAAGAGGCGCGAATACCGGCACTCTCACGGCGACGGGATTGGACGCAGTATTGGTTGGTCGATCCACTGGACGGGACCCGGGAGTTTCTCGAGGGCAGCGGTCAATTTTGTATCAACGTGGCG
>JAUXCW010000088.1 GCA_030618705.1 Gammaproteobacteria bacterium
TAGTGGATTATGTACGGCGAACTGAGTGTGAACATGAGAAAAAACACTCGAGGGAGGGGGCGGGGCTTCCAGGGCAGGACCGTGCGCCGGTTGGACCCGGCGCCCGAGCCTACATGGACGTATTCACGGCGAGTCCTGTGCTGGGAGCCCCGGCCCCTTTGCCCAACTGCAATAGTAACTGCCTTGTTTTATCGACTGTATTCCGGGTTGGCACAGGCGGAATAGCGGGACCTGGCTGCGCTTACACTGGGCGCGGGTTGATGAGGGGAGCGGTTTTTTGGCAGATGGGATAGAACCGGGGCAAAAGTCGGCGGCCGGGAAGGAGCCGCAACAGCGCGACACCCTGGTTCGCTCGAGCCTTGTGGTCAGTTCGATGACGCTGGTTTCACGGGTGCTGGGCCTGGTTCGCGATGTGTGTCTTGCGGTGGTGCTCGGCGCCGCCGGCAATGCCGATGCCTTTTTCGTCGCCTTCAAAATCCCCAACTTCTTCCGGCGACTGTTTGCCGAGGGGGCGTTTTCCCAGGCCTTTGTGCCGGTGCTTGCCGAGTACCAGACACGCAACGGGCTGGATGGGGTGCGACATCTCGCCGACAGGATAGTGGCGGCCCTCGGCGGTAGTTTACTGCTGTTTGTCTCCCTGTCGGTCATGGGCGCGCCGCTGGTGGCGATGGTGTTCGCACCGGGTTTCTACGACGATACCGAGAAGTACGAACTCACCACCGCGCTGATTCGGATCACTTTTCCCTACCTGTTTTTTATTTCCATCACCGGTTTTGCCGGTGCCATGCTCAATAGCCTGGGCCGGTTCGCCGTGCCCGCGTTTACCCCGGTGTTACTCAATCTTTCCCTCATCGGGGCGGCGCTATTGTTTGCGCCCAGTATGGCGGAGCCTGCCTATGCCGTGGCCTGGGGCGTATTCGTCGCCGGCCTGGCGCAGATGCTGTTTCAATTGCCCTCCCTGATGCGCCTCGGTGTAATGCCGCGGCCGCGGTGGGATATGCGTGATAAGGGAGTTCGCAAGGTTCTCAAGCTAATGGTGCCGGTCCTGTTCGGGGTGTCCGTCAGCCAGATCAACCTGCTGCTGGATACGGTTATCGCCTCGTTCCTGCCCACCGGTAGCGTATCCTGGTTGTATTTTTCAGACCGTCTGGTGGAATTTCCCCTAGGGGTGTTCGGTATCGCCATCGCTACCGTTATTCTCCCCAGCCTGTCCCGCAAGCATTCGGGCAGCGATACTGAGGCGTTTGCCAATACCCTGGACTGGGCGGTGCGCTGCGTGTTGTTGATCGGCATGCCGGCACTGGTCGCGCTGGTCATCCTGGCCCGGCCCATGCTGGCGACCATCTTTCTCTACGGTAAGCTGACCGCGGCTGATGTGACGATGGCGTCCTACAGCTTGCAAGCCTATAGTCTGGGGCTGTTGGCGTTTATGCTGGTAAAAATTCTGGCGCCGGGCTATTTCTCCCGCCAGGATACGCTGACCCCCGTGCGAATTGGCATCATCGCCATGGTGGCCAATATGATCATGAATATCGCCTTTGTGTTGCCCCTGTATTTCTATTTCGATATCGGTCACGTGGGCCTGGCGCTGGCCACGTCCCTGGCAGCCGTTCTCAACGCCGGTTTGCTCTGGCGCGGTTTGATCCGCGACGGCGTCTACAAGTTCACCCCGAACTTTTCGCCGACCCTGGTGCGGGTCGTGATCGCTGCCGCCGTCATGGGTTTGCTGCTGGTATTTCTAAAGGGTGATCTGGCGAGCTGGGTGACACTGGCCTGGTGGCAGCGGGCACTCCAGATCGCCTGGATTTGTGGCGCGGGTTTCATTACCTATGTGCTGGTATTCTTCCTGCTCGGCGGCCGTCTTCGTCAGTTCCGGGCCGGGCTGTAAGCCGCGGCGCCCGCTGCAATGGCGCCAAACCGGCGCCGGCGACAGTGGTATGTTCATGTCCCGGCGTACTGTATAATGCGCGCCTTGTTTTTCCACCAGATTTGTTGAGCTATGGAGTTGATTCGCGGCCTGCACAACCTTAAACCGCACCACCGGGGTTGTGTCGGTACTATCGGGGCATTTGACGGTGTCCATCTGGGGCACCAGACCCTGCTGCATAGCCTGATGGAGAAGGGCAGGGAGCTGGGCCTGCCGTCGGTGGTGATCTGCTTTGAGCCGCTGCCCCGGGAATTTTTTGCCCCGGTCGAGGCGCCGCCTCGCTTGATGAGTTTTCGCGAAAAACTGGTGGCCCTGTCCGAGCTGGGCGTGGATAGAATCCTGCGGATCAACTTCGATGAGAAATTTCGCTCTCTCAGCGCCGATACCTTCATCGAAACGGTATTTGTGCAGGGGCTGGGTATCAAGTATGTCGTAGTGGGAGACGACCTGCGCTTCGGCGCCGGGCGCAAGGGCGACGCCGTATCACTTGGGCGTGCCGGCCGCGACCACGGATTCGAGGTGGTCGATACACCATCGGTGTTGGTGGACGGGGAGCGGGTCAGCAGCTCGCGTATTCGCGAGGCCCTGGAAAGCGCCGACTTCGTGCTGGCGGAGCGCCTGCTGGGTCGACCCTATGCCATGACCGGCAAGGTCTGTTACGGTCGGCAGTTGGGTCGAACCCTGGGGGCTCCCACGGCCAATGTCGAGTTACAACGAATTAAAGCCCCCATGTCGGGGGTGTACGCGGTGGAGGTCGCCGGTATCGACAGTCGCCGGTATCATGGCGTGGCCAATGTCGGTATGCGCCCGACCGTGGGCGATCGCTGCAAGGCGATTCTGGAAGCGCACTTGTTCGACTTTAATAGCGATATATACGGTAAATCCATCGACGTGATTTTTCGGCATAAAATTCGCGATGAGCGCAAGTTCGCGACGCTGGGCGAACTGGAAAAAAACATCAGGGCCGATATTCAGGCCAGCCGTCACTGGTTTGGCCTGGAATAGTCTTTTCCCTTCGGCGGGTGAGAGACCTCGTGCAGTTGCCGTAACACACTTTGAAAGAACAGAACCGGAAAAACCAAATGGCTGATTACAAGCATACGCTCAACTTGCCCCAGACCGGGTTTCCGATGAAGGCCAACCTGGCCCAGCGCGAACCGCAACGCTTGCAGCAATGGGAGGAAAACGGCCTCTACCAGCGCATTCGTGAGCAACGTCGTGGGCGGGACAAGTTTATTCTCCACGACGGTCCGCCCTACGCCAACGGCGATCTTCACATCGGTCATGCGGTCAATAAGATCCTCAAGGATATCATTGTCAAAGCCAAATCCATGAGCGGCTACGATGCGCCCTATGTGCCTGGCTGGGACTGTCACGGCCTGCCGATCGAGCTCAATGTGGAAAAAAAGGTCGGTAAGGCCGAGCAGAAAGTCAGTGCCGGGGAGTTCCGCAAATACTGTCGCGAATATGCCGCGAAGCAGGTAGAGGGACAGCGCCGCGATTTTATTCGCATGGGGGTGCTGGGCCAGTGGCAACAGCCCTATCTGACGATGGACTACCAGTTCGAGGGCAACGTGATTCGAGCGCTGGGTAAAATCGTGGCCAATGGCCATCTGCACCAGGGTTTCAAACCGGTTCACTGGTGTATGGATTGCGGCTCCGCTTTGGCGGAGGCCGAGGTCGAGTACCAGGATAAAACTTCCACCGCGGTCGACGTCATGTTTCCCGCCGTCGACCGCCAGGCCATGCTTGACGCCTTCGGCGTCGAGGCCGGCGGTGCTCCCGATCAAACCGCATTGGTGATCTGGACCACCACACCCTGGACACTGCCGGCGAATATGGCGGTGGCGGTCAATCCGGAACTGGATTATGTGCTGATCAGCGTCGATGTGGCCGGTCTGCCCAGGGGGCTGGTTGTGGCCCGGGCCCTGCTGGATTCTGTTGCGCTGCGCTGCCAGCTCGAAGACTACACTGTCCTCGGCCATACCGACGGCAAGTCGCTGGAAGGGCTGCAGCTGCAACATCCGTTTTATCCGCGTCAGGTGCCGGTCATCAACGGCGACCATGTCACCACCGAATCCGGAACCGGTGCAGTCCACACGGCGCCGGGACACGGCCAGGAGGATTTTGTGGTCGGCACGCGCTATGGGCTGGAGGTCTATAACCCTGTCGGCGGCAATGGTGTCTTTCTGGAGGATACCCCGCTGTTTGGCGGCACGCATGTCAACAAGGCTAACAAGGCCATCGTGGAGGAGATCGAGTCGCGGGGTTTGTTGTTGCACAGCGAGCCTATCGAACACAGTTACCCCCACTGTTGGCGTCACAAATCGCCTATTATTTTCCGCGCCACGCCGCAGTGGTTTATCGGTATGCAACAGAAAGGCCTGTTGCAGGCCGCGCTCGTTGCGGTGGAGCAAGTGGATTGGCAGCCGGCCTGGGGCAAGGCGAGAATCGAAGGTATGCTGCAGGACCGGCCCGATTGGTGTATATCCCGCCAGCGCACCTGGGGTAGCCCGATCGCCTTGTTTATCAACAAGAGCAGTGGTGAGTTGCATCCCGAAACCCCGCGGCTAATAGAAGAAGTAGCGAAGCGGGTCGAGGCGGAGGGCATTGAAGCGTGGTTCAAGCTCGAAGCCTCCGAGTTGCTTGGCGACGATGCGGCCCATTACGAGAAAGTCAGCGATACACTGGATGTGTGGTTCGATTCAGGCGTTACCCATAGCTGCGTACTCAAGGTCGACCCGCAGTTGGCCTATCCGGCCGATCTCTATCTTGAGGGTTCGGATCAACACCGTGGCTGGTTTCAGTCCTCGCTACTGACGGCTCTTGCCATCCATGGCGACAAGCCCTATCGCCAGGTGCTGACCCACGGCTTTACCGTGGATGCCGAGGGCCGCAAGATGTCCAAATCCCTCGGCAACGTGATCGCACCCCAGCAGGTCATGAAGACCCTGGGCGCCGATGTCCTGCGCTTGTGGGTCGCGGCGACGGACTATCGTCACGAGATGACGGTATCGGATGAGAATTTCAAGCGCACCGCCGACTCCTATCGACGCATTCGCAATACCGCGCGTTTTTTACTGTCGAATATCCACGGCTTTGACCCGGAGCGGGACCAGCTCGCCTGGCAGGATATGTTGGCCCTCGATCGCTGGGCGGTGGACCGAGCGGCGTTGTTACAAGCGGAGATCATAGAGGCCTTTGACGCCTACCAGTTCCATGTCATCTATCAAAAACTGCATAATTTCTGTGTGGTGGATATGGGTGGTTTCTATCTCGATGTAATCAAGGATCGGCAGTACACCACACAGGCGGACAGCCTTGCCCGTCGCTCGGCACAGACGGCGCTGTACCGGATATCCGAGGCCCTGGTGCGCTGGTTGGCGCCGATACTGAGCTTTACCGCCGATGAGATCTGGCAATTCCTGCCGGGTAAGCGGAGTGAATCGGTGCTGATGGAGGAGTGGTACCAGGGTCTGGGAACCCTGGAAGGCAGCGAAGCAATGGGCCGCGATTTCTGGGAGCGGGCGATGGCCGTCAAGGTCGCCGTCAACAAGGAATTGGAAGTGCAGCGGGCAGCGGGTGGCGTCAAGGGCAGTCTCAGCGCTGGTGTGGTGTTGTACTGCAGTGATGAACTGCTGGCCTCCCTGGCGCTGCTGGGGGACGAGTTGCGCTTTGTGCTGATTACTTCGGGTGCTGAATTGAAACCCCTGTCCGAGGCGGTAAACGCGGTTGACACCGAATTGGACGGCCTGAAGCTTACGGTCGTTTCCTCGGGGCATGAAAAATGTGCCCGTTGTTGGCATCACCGGGCTGATGTCGGCCAACATCCCGAACACGTGGAGTTGTGTGGTCGATGCATCGACAATATCGAAGGTGCTGGTGAACAGCGCCGCTACGCTTGAGGTCGCCGGTGGTGAGCTGGATATGGTACGGAATAAGCCTGGTCGTGGTCGTGTCAGATCAGTGGACAAAGGGGCTGGCGCAGGCGCATCTGAGCTTCGGGCAGTCGCGGGAGGTGACCGGTTTTTTCGATTTGACCCTGGCCTATAACCGTGGCGCGGCCTTCAGTTTTCTCAGTGATGAGAGTGGTTGGCAGCGCTGGTTTCTCTCGATTATCGCCGCCGTGGTGTCGCTGGTCATCGCCCTGTGGATCTGGCGCCTGGGGTCGCGGCAGCGCCTGCTGGCGCTGGGCCTGGCCCTGATTCTCGGTGGCGCCATCGGCAATCTCTACGATCGCTTGATGCTGGGCCACGTGGTGGATTTTATTTCCGTGCACTATCAGCAGCACTACTGGCCCGCGTTCAATATCGCCGACTCGGCAATCAGCTGTGGCGCGGTTCTATTGCTGATCGATATGTTCTGGCAGGCGCGTATGGAAAAGAGTGGTGACAATGCCTGATCTCGCCATCACAGAGGATTCCGAGATCACCCTGCATTTTGCCGTCAAGCTGGCGGACGGGGAAGTCGTGGATTCCAACTTTGATGCCGAACCGGCCCGCTGCCGGATGGGTGACGGCAGTTTGCTTCCAGGCCTGGAGCTCTGCCTGATCGGCTTGCATGCCGGGGATCGACGGGAATTTGCCATTTCGCCGGAGCAGGGCTTCGGCCAGCGCAATGAGGACAATATCCAGACCTTCCGTCGCTCCCGCTTTGCCGGTATCGCGCTGGAGGAAGGGCTGGTGGTATCCTTTGCCGATGCCGCCAATAGCGAGCTGCCGGGTGTCGTGACCGTGGTGGAGGACGAACGGGTGACGGTCGATTTCAACCATCCCCTGGCCGGTAGCAGCCTGTTATTTGAAGTCCGGATAGTCGATGTGAAATGATTAGTCGATGTGAAATATTATGAATAGTGATGCACCCACAATAGAAGTAAGACTGGCCAACCCGAGGGGATTTTGCGCCGGGGTGGATCGTGCGATCGAAATCGTCAATCGCGCCCTTGATCTATTCCAGGCCCCCATCTACGTCCGGCACGAAGTCGTGCACAACCGCTTCGTGGTGGATAACCTGCGCAAACGCGGCGCGGTGTTCGTCGACGAACTGGACGAGGTCCCCGATGACTCCATCGTTATTTTCAGCGCCCATGGCGTGAGCCGGCAGGTGAAAGCCGAGGCCGCACGGCGCCATTTAAAGGTATTCGACGCGACCTGTCCGTTGGTCACCAAGGTGCATATGGAAGTCGCCCGTTACAGCAAGCTGGGCCAGGAGTGTATTTTGATCGGCCACCGGGGCCATCCCGAGGTGGTCGGCACCATGGGCCAGTACGATGAGGGCAATGGCGGTGCTATCTACCTGGTGGAGGATGAACAGCAGGCCGTGCAATTGGAGGTAAAAAATCCCGGGCAATTGTACTATGTGACCCAGACCACGCTTTCGATGGACGACACGGCCCGTGTGATCGAGGTGCTGCGCGAGCGGTTCCCCGATATAGGTGGTCCGCGCAAGGATGATATTTGCTACGCCACACAAAATCGCCAGGATGCGGTCAAGCAGCTGGCTTCCGTGTGCGATTTATTCCTGGTGGTGGGCTCCCCTAACAGCTCCAATTCCAATCGCCTGGCAGAATTGGCGCGGCGTATGGGGGCACAATCCCATCTCATCGACAGTGCTGAGGATATCGAGTCCTGCTGGCTCGAAGGCGTGCGGGGTATCGGTCTTACCGCGGGCGCGTCGGCGCCGGAAATACTCGTGCAACAGGTCATTGAGCGCCTGCGCTCATTCGGCGCCAATATCCCCATCGAGATGGTGGGGCGTGAAGAAAACATCACCTTTTCCATGCCCCGTGAGCTGCGTCTGCAAGAGACTGAATAGTCTTTGCCGTCCCGGCAGGCCGCGCTGTGGCGGCTCTGTTGTAAGATAATTACGCAAACCAGTTCACAGTTTTATCTCTCTCCAGGCTTTTTATCCGGTTTTCCTGCCGTTTGTCTGCTGCATCCCCTCCTGTCTGAAAATCTCTATTAGACTTTTCTACAGTCTCAATAGATAAACTGCGGCAGGAAGATGAACAAAAATCCGATCTATGGTTTACCTCGTTCGCCCAGGGCAGAGGGCGGTTTCACTCTGGTGGAGCTGCTGATAGCCGTGGCTATCATGACGATTACCCTCGCAATCGCCGTGCCGAATTTCAACACCGCGCGCTCCCTGGTGATAAACCAGTCCCGGGAGTTTAAATCGGCGCTAAATTTCGCTCGCAACGAGGCGGTTAACCGCTCCCGCGACATCATTATGTGCCCCTCTGATGATGCCACAGTGGCAGTGCCCGAGTGTGACGCCAGCTGGCATAGCGGCTGGGTGATCTATGTTGACGAGGACAATGATGGTGAGGCCGACGCCGGTGAGGTGTTGCGACGCCACGATGTACTCAAAGGTGGAGTCACTATCACGGGCAACCCAGTGGTTGCCAGTATCACCTTCGATAACCAGGGTTTTACCGGCGCCGCCAGCAATTTTTTATTTTGCAGTGACGCCGATAAAAACCAGGGTCGCACCGTCCTCCTGGCCCTTAGTGGTCGCGCCATGCGTTCAAAAACCGTAACCGTCTGCCCCTAAGTAGCGGAGATTAGAAATGTTGACAAGACCTGTAAAAAAATCCTCACAGAGCGGTTTCAGTATGATCGAGGTGCTGGTTGCGCTTCTGGTATTGGCGGTCGGACTGCTCGGGATACTGGTAATGCAAGCACGCGGCTTGCAACTCAACCAGGCCGGCTATATGCAATCCCAGGCGATGTTTATGGCGGAGGATATCGTTGAGCGTATTCGTACCAATCAGGTCGTGATCGACAGTTATGAAATCGACTTCGACGACGAGGGCGACGACACCGCGGGCTTTTGTGACAGTGATTGCAGTGATGCGGAAATGGCCGCAGCTGACCTGTTCGGCTGGAAATCGACGCTGGCGAGCGTACTGCCGCAGGGCGATGGTCGAGTAGAGATTGGCGAACCCAGCGGAAACCTGTACCCGGTTACCGTGCAGATCCAGTTTTTCCAGGGCGAGACCTTTACCTATCAGTTGGAGACCACCCTATGAATATGCCTCGTTTACCCAGGGCTGGTGCCCAGTCCGGTATCTCATTTGTCGAAGTGCTGGTGGCGATGGTCATCGGTGTGATTATCCTGGGCGGTGTGATGCAATCCGTGATGACCAATCAGCGCAATAACGCCTGGTCAGACGACGTCGCCTTTGTACAGGAAAATGCCCGCTACGGGCTGGAGATGCTGGCGCGGGATATCCGCTGGTCGGGTTACTGGGGCTGCGCGGTGAATATGAGTACGGCTGGTGCCGGGGCGACGACATTTGCCAATGCCCTGGATGTGCCGGCTGATGATGACTGGCTCAAGCTGGAAGGCGTTCAGGGCTATGAAGGCAGTGTCGATACCTTTCCGGATGGTTTGCTTTCAGGCACGACGCTGTGGGAAAACAATGGCAGTTTTAGCGGTAACACCGACTTTGCTCCCGATGCCATCATATTCAGGGGCGCAGATGATGACATGGATCTCAATGTGGTATCACACGCCGCAACCTCCGCCCAGTTCAAACTGTCCCGGAATAACCCCCTCGAAGTTGGTGACCTGGCGCTGGTGGTCAGTGAAGACTGCAAAGATGTCGGTCTTATGCAAATGACAGGTCCTGCATCCGGCGGTACCAATGTGACGTTTGTCCACAATTCCGGAGGTTCTGTATCCCCCGGAAACTGCACCAAGGCCGTTCGCTGGACGGAATCGTTTACCTGTGATGACCCGAACTACCCAACTCCCGGTGGTCTTCCCTACGGGCCCGGCTCTTTTCTTATGCGCTTCGCTGCCGTTGGTTACTACATCGGCACGTCGGCCTCGGACAATACCCAGCCGGCCTTATACAGGGTGCAATTCTCCGGCATGGATAGTGGCGATGTAACTATGCGTACCGACGAAATCGCCGTTGGTGTAGAGGATATGCAATTGCTTTACGGCTTCGATGCGGATGCGGACGGGCTGGCCAATGCGTATTTACGGGCGGATGAGATCGATGCCGCCGCCGGGGAGTGGAAGCAGGTCGTCAGTGTGCGCGTCACCCTGTTAATGCGCGGTTTTGGCGAAACCAGGGAGGGTAACAACGAGGTCCGGTATATCAGTTACCCCTATGCGGGAGATGATGATGGCTACACCGGCCAGGCCTTTAACGACAATATCCTGCGCCAGCAAGTCAGTAAGACGGTGCGTATGCGCAATATCGGCGCCGGTTAACGGGAGAAGAACAGTGAAATCACAAATCAAGCAACAGCAAGGTGTAGCACTGATCGTCAGTCTCGTCATTCTGGTGATCGTGACCATCGCCGGTGTCGCCACCATGGAGTCGACCGGCATGCAACTGAAAATGGCTAATGCCAGCCGCGATCGGCAGGAAGCCTTCGAAGCGACGGAAGCGGCGTTAAGACTGATCGAGGAGAACGTCAACGACAATATCGATAACCTGGCTGAATTCGACAACATGTATCTCGATTGCTCCGGCAGTGATTGTTTCAAGCCGGATTGTGCCGGAGGTCGTTGCTTCCAGGGTATCTGGCTTGACGGCGAGCTGGTCAAACAGTGCAAGTCGATCGACGATTCAGGTAGCGGTGGCGGCGGTGGCGGAGGTGGCAGTGCGACAGTCGAGCCGCCAACGACCAGTCCCTGGGAAACCGGCACCGGCTCCGAATATTTAAACGTCTGGGATGATGCGGGCAGCCACATGAGTGTCGACGTCGACGGCTACGATAATCCCGTTCGCTATATTGTCGAGTTCCGCTGTTTTACTCCGGCGGACCCGGGTGCCGAGCTGAGTGAGTCCAACTATGCACAAATATTTCGTATCACATCCCGCGGCATGAGCAATTCCGGACGCATCGAAGTCATGCTGCAAAGCACGTATAAGCGAACAGAGTAGAGCTGACAAGGGATTTACCCGATTTATATTGAGGTGTTGTTATGACTAAGCATTCGAGTGAAAACATCAGGGCGCGACGCAAGCTGAATTTGAACATCACGCTTGCCCTGCTGGCCAGTGTGACCACGGTCTTTGCCGCTGCGCTGTGGGCGCAGTCTTCGTCTGATTTCGCCTCCGCGCCAGCCCTGCTGCAGAGCTCCGCACCGCCCCGGGTCATGTTGCTGCTGTCCAATGACCAACAGCTGTACTACAAGGCCTATACCGATTATACGGACCTGGATAGTGACGGTGTTTTGGATACCAGCTACAGCGACGATTTTGATTACTACGGCTACTTCAATAGCGGTCTGTGTTATGAATATACCAATAATCGGTATGA
>JAUXCW010000256.1 GCA_030618705.1 Gammaproteobacteria bacterium
GCGGCGTAGACGATGGCCTGGATGTCGCCCTGCTGGTCGTAGATGGCGGTTTCAAAACCCTTGTTTTTGATTTTTCGGGTGGTGATGGTGTCCAGGAACTGGCGGAATTGTTGGTAATCGACCTGGGTGAATATGCGGCTCATGGCGGCGTCCTCTTATTGGCGCGGATTTCATTTTAATCCGGTTATGTCGTTTGGTTTATTACCGGCTTTGTTGTCGGCAGGCTTCTGCCTGTCTGTATATACAGTATAAGCAAGATTCCGGCATGCGCAAGTTTTACTGTATAAAAAAACAGTTTATATCCGTATGCGGTATTTACCGGATATTGTACGTCTGCCATTGTGAGCGGAAGGCATCGAGTGTGCGTTGCCGGTGGCTGTCGCATTGCGACTGTTGCGTGGGGCTGCGACTTCCGCAGTCGGTGGGAGGGCTGTAGTATTGCTCGAATTCCGCCAGCATGTCCGCCTCGTCCGACAGGGACAGCGCAGCGGCGTCCTGCCGGGGGCTGACAAAGCCATCGTCAGTGCCCGACTCCCATGCAGAGGAGCGGGTCTCCTCCCGGGGTGCGTCGCTGAACGTATCGAGCCAGCCCGCTCCCGGACCCTTGAGCATAAAGAATCCAATGGCGAGGATCACTATTGCCTGGAGAAAATTTTTCATAGTCATACACCACAAATGGCGTTTTACTCAAACACTATAGCCGGGCAATAGAAGGGTGATTGTGACCCTGGGCAGCAAAACGATGTACGCTACCGGGTTTTCTGGCAGAGTGCGGCCCAGGCCACAGTTACGCTGTGTACAGTACCGCGGAGCTTAGAGAAACGGGCCATCGACGCACAGGCGCCGCCCGTCGGGAGTGCTACAGGCGCCGCAAATGCCGACGCCGCACTTGGTGAGATAGTCGATGGCGCTGAAGATTTGCTCTGCTGCGCAGAACTCGCCTTGCACCGCTACCGCCGCATGTACCATGGGCTCGGGTCCGCAGTTATAAAAAACCAGGTTTTCCCGCTGCGCTGGCGACATCGCCTCGAGCCGCCGGCGCAGTAATTCCGTGACCAGCCCGTGGTAGCCCTCGCTGCCGTCATCCGTGGCCACATGCAGTTTGCTCACCTCACGACACTGGTCGAGGAAGTACAGCCTGTCCTTCGATCTCGCGCCGACGAAGATCTCGGCATTGCCGAAGTCCCGGGCTATCTGGTAGACCGCTGCCAGCCCCGTGCCGCCACACACTGCCATAATTTTTGCACCACTCGGTGGCGCTACCGGAATGCCGTGGGGGCCGCGCACATAGGCTTGCGTGCCGGGTTCAAGTTGCACCAGCTTTTCAGTGAACTGGCCCAGCTTGATGACCGCCAGGGAGAACGGGTCGTCGGTGAGCGCAGAGAAGGGTTTTTCACCCAGGCCGGGAATCCACAGAAAGATAAACTCGCCGGCCTCGATGTCGATCTTGCGGTCGAAGCGCAGTACGGCGATATCCTCACTGACGCGCTCATTGCTCACCAATGTCACCGGGCGGAAACTCATGTCGATATCGTAGCGCACCATGGATTCGGCACGGCGGGTGTCCCCGGCCATATCGCCGTCCAGTACCTCGAAGTAATCGCGCATTTGCTCCGTGCCCAAGCCGATCAGGGCGGAGCCGATACCGTAAATATCTGCGCCGGCATCGCGGTAGGCCCTGGCGTCGTCGGCATTGCTGATGCCCCCGCAGCCGATGATGGGGCAATCCACGGCCTCGCGAATTTCTTTCACGCATTTCAGGCCTATGGGCAATATGCCCTTGCCCGACATGCCGCCCATGGCATTGCTCAGTACCGGCTCGCCATGGGCGGTGTAATAACCCGGCCCCACGGTATTGATCGCACACAGGCCCGCGGCACCGGCGTCCACTGCGGCGCGGGCAATGGCGCCGATATCATTGGTATTGGGTGTCAGCTTGGCGATCACCGGGAGTTCGACGGCGGCGACCACAGCCCTGACAATTTCGGCAACCAGTTCCGGGTCCTGGCCGATGGCCATGCCGTAGCCTTTCGCGTGTGGGCAGGACAGGTTCAGTTCCAGGCCGTCACTGCAAGGCGCCAGCAGCCGGGCCACGGCGACGAATTCCTCGGCATTGGCGCCGAAGATGGAAGTCAGCAAAAAGCGGTCTTCGGGCACTTGCAGCGCGGATAACAATTCTGCCGAGCGTATCGCCCCCGGATTGGTGAGACCCACCGCGTTGACAAAACACCCCGGCGCGTACTGGCTCAGGATGGGCTCGCGATAGCCGTCGCGGGGTTCCAGGCCGATGCTTTTGGTGGTGACCACACCGACCTGCGGGATATGGCGAAACAGGTAGTCGATGATCGGGCTGGCGGTGGCGACAATCCCGGAGGGGATGGTAAAAGGGCCGGAGATTGTCTTGCCTAGAAATTGGATGGTCAAAATACACGGGCTCCGGCGTTGATTTGGCGGAGGGCGATTATAGCGCTGAAACGCCGGAAAAGGGGAAAAGGGGACGCTACCCTTTTCCTACCAGGCATTTACTACTGCAGTTGGGCAAGGAATCGCGGCTCCCAGCCCAGGACTCGCCGTGAATACATCCATGTAGGCTCGGGCGCCGGGTCCAACCGGCGCACGGTCCTGCTCTGGAAGCCCCGATCCCTCCGTCAATATCGCTAAAGTCAGTGCCATTCAGTTGCGTCCCCTTTACACGCCCATATTGCCCAGCGTCACCAATAGATTGTTGACGATACCGGTGAGGGTCGGGTGACTGGCTTCAAACTCCGTCACCAGGCTCTCGAACTGCTCGGTGAAACTATCCTCGTCGTCCCCGGGGGTGTGCATCTGCTCTTCCATTCGGTCGATCAGTCCGAGCATTTTTTCCCGGGTGTCCGGGCCGAGGCCGTTACTGCTATCGAGCTCTTTCTTGAGGGACTCGAGTTGCTGGTAAAGTTCTTGTTCATCCATTGCTGTACAACCTGTTGTTGATTCAGGATGCCATTAAATCACCGTGACGATCACAGAAGCAATCCGCAACGTCAATACAATGCGCGGAATATCGCACCACTGCACGGGGAGGAGTTCGGTAATTCATTGGTTTTTAATGGATCCCGCCCTCCGTCGGGATACACGCCCTCTCCAGTGGACCGACACATCGGAACTGCTGTTTCCGCGGGGCCGGCCTTCCGGACGGGGCACTAGTTAGCGCTGAAACCTGCTCCAAAACCTTAATAACACCCCATAAGCACTTGTTAATTTTATCATTTTAGTTGCCACCATCAAATTGGTGTGTTATAGCTATAGGTAATGTGGACACAAGGTAGTGGCCATGAACCGCGCGAGGGGAAGAATTCAGGATTCTGTAACGCGGCTTTGCGCGCCATAATAATTAAAAATTTGACGCCATGAAAGTACTGCTCGTAGACAATGCGGTCGCCCACCGCCTGACGCTGGAACAGCGCCTCAACGCAATGGGTATCAACGGCGTGGATCATGCCGACAGCGCCCACGAGGCTCTCAAAAAAATCACCTGTGCCGGGAATGAGTTCGATCTGGTGATCGCCAGGCTGATGATGGAGCCGGTAGACGGTATCAGCTTGCTGCGGGAGCTCGCCCACAAGGGCAATCCCTGTCGCCCCCCTCTTGCAATGATCGGCAATCTCGACAAAACCGTGAACCGGGCCTTGCACGCACTTGCCAAGGCGCTGAACTATCCCCTGGTGGGCTGTATCGACAACCCACTCCACAATACCGGCCTGGCCCATATCATTGAAAACCTGGCCGTCACCCGCCCCGCGGCCGATGCGCCGGCTGGAGATAGCGCCATGGAATCTACCCGGTTCAGCTTGCAGGAAGTGTTGACCGGCCTGGCCCAGGGGCAATTCGAGGCCTGGTTTCAACCCAAGGTGACCGCGAGAACCATGAACCTGTGCGGCGTGGAAGCACTCGCCAGATGGCGCCACCCGGAGGCCGGCATTATCAGCCCCGATCAATTCCTGCCCGTACTGGAATCCAGCGACCAGATTCACCTGCTGACGGACACCATTGCCCACAAGACCATTGCCGCGCTGTCCCAGTTCGCCGTGCACGGCATCGATACCACGGCCAGTTTTAATTTATCACTGTCGGACCTGGAGCACTACGACCTGGTTGATCGCCTGCTGGAACTGACCAGCGAATACGGCGTGGCCAACCGCCGCATCACCGTGGAGATGACGGAGAGTGCGGGGATTCGCAACCTGGCGACGACCCTGGAGACGCTTTCCCGGCTCAGGCTGCACGGCTTCGGCCTGTCACTGGATCACTTCGGCGTCGGCCACTCGTCGATCCACAACCTCAACATCCTTCCCGCCAGTGAGTTGAAGATAGATCCGTCCTATATCGCGGATATGCACCGCAACTCAATCCACCGCAAACTGCTCAAATCCTTTGTCGACCTCGGCCGCCATGTGGGCGCCGACGTGGTCGCGGAGGGTGTCGAATCCAGGCAACAGGCCAAATACCTGACTCAAATCGGCTGCACCACCCTGCAAGGTTACTATATCGACGAACCGATGCAGGCCGAGCAGCTGATACTGAGCTACGGCTGCATCGCTGCATAAGCGCGAGTCGTCGTCGAGCCTACTCGGCGCCGTCGAATAACTCCTTGAATCCCGAGGGGTCGTGACGACCGATACAGACGGTCTCCAGGATACCCATGCCCCGCTTGTCTCCCATGCTCGCCTTCACCACCTGGTGGTTGTGGATGAACTGGTAGTCGAGGGCATCGACCGCATCGAGATCCCACTCTTCCCGGCCGGTGGCCAGCTCATCCTTCCA
>JAUXCW010000083.1 GCA_030618705.1 Gammaproteobacteria bacterium
GCGCGACCAGGATTGCCGATCCGCCCAGTGCAGCGCCGCACTGCCATCCCAACCACCACTGCCGTAGAGATTATCCGAATCCCCGGTGGGCGCCTTGAGCGTGAACCGGGCCGCCAACCATCTTTTTTGCCGCGTTAGTCGGCCTTGTAGCAATTGATAGCCCAGGCCGAATTGCAGGTCACCGATACCGGTGCCCTCGTCGGCCATGCGCAGCACTACCTCGCCGTCTTTATTGTACTGGTAGTGCAGCTGGCCGGTGGGCACCAGATCGCGATCGGCCCGATCAAGGCCAAAAATACGATGATAGTCATCGATAATGGAGTCGAGAAAACCACCGTCGTGATGCACGACAGGCAATTCCACGGCAAGCTCCAGGCCACCACCGAAACCCCGACGCCAACCGAGACGCGCATTGCTGGTTTCACCGTCGAGGTAGATCGCCTCGTTATCGCGCACCGGTATACGAAAGTTATTTCCCACTGTCAGGCCCAACTGCCATTGCTGGACCCCGACCGCAAGCAGTCGACCGCTCTGCGCCAACGGCAATCCATATATCGCCACCAGCGGACCCCGATTGGCCAGGGGTAGTGGCGCCGCACTGTTTTGCGCCCCGGCCGTTTCCCCGGCGACTGCGGCAGAAACCGATATCGCCACAATCGACAAGGCCATATAAAGCTTCACCGACAAAACCGCGGCTCCCTGGCGAACACCAGGGAATTGCCGTCACCCGCTGAACCACGCCGGTTTTTTGACATTATTCTGTACGATCCAAATTACGCCACACAGGCGATATTGATGGGGGAACCGGGGCTTGCAGGCGGTGCCCGGGCCACCCGGACAGGTTGCAGCGCCCCGATAGCGGCAAAAAATAGTCGCCCGCGCGCGGTTCCGGCTTTCCTCGCTGGCGGTTATACTAATAGCTTTTCCGCGGGCCGGCTATGCGCTACTTACTCACCTATCTTACCGCCGCTTTCCTTCTCGTCGCCTGCGGCCTGAAGGGCCCTCTCTATTTGCCCGAAAGAACCACCGAATTGCCGGAAAAAACCAGCGAAAGCCAGACCGTACCCGCGGAAGAAGAGCGAGAGGCGCAGGATAACAAAGCCGACTCCCCCCTGATCCACGACTGATACAACTCCGACGCCAGGCGTCCACCACAGGAAAGACCGCAGATAAACCATGAACGCCTTTGACTATCAACAGGGCCAGCTCCATGTCGAGTCGGTGCCTCTCGAAGAGATTGCACAGCGCTACGGCACACCTTGCTATGTCTATTCGCGAGCCGCGCTGGAGGCCAGGCTACGCAGCTACCAGCAGGCACTGGAGGGGCAGGCTCACCTGATCTGCTACGCAGTGAAGGCCAATTCCAACCTCGCCGTGCTCAATATCCTGGCACGTCTCGGCGCCGGCTTCGATATCGTCTCTGTCGGTGAGCTGGAACGCGTACTGGCCGCCGGTGGCGACCCCTCACGGGTGGTGTTTTCCGGGGTGGCCAAGACCGCGGCGGAAATGGAGCGGGCACTGGCCGTGGGCATTCACTGCTTCAACGTCGAGTCACTGCAGGAGCTGGAGCGGCTCCAACAGGTCGCCTGCGCCATGGACATGCGCGCGGCGGTGTCGATGCGAGTCAACCCGGATGTGGATGCCAATACGCACCCCTATATTTCCACCGGCCTGCGCGAAAACAAGTTCGGTATCGACATCCATGACGCGGTCGCCATCTACACCCAGGCGGCGGCGATGAGCCATATCGAGGTAGTCGGCGTCGATTGCCATATCGGTTCACAGCTGGTGGAAACCCGGCCATTTATCGACGCCATGGAGCGGATTCTTGCGCTCGTGGACGAACTGGCCCAGTGCGGCATACCACTGCGACACCTGGATATTGGCGGCGGCCTGGGGGTGCAATACCGGGATGAGAATCCTCCCAGCCCCCAACAATACATCAGCGAGCTGCGCCGACTTATCGGCGAGCGGCAGTTGAGCCTGGTGCTCGAACCCGGACGATCCATCGCCGCCAACGCCGGTATTCTTTTGACGCGGGTCGAGTACCTGAAGTCGAACCCGGAAAAGAACTTTGCCATCGTCGATGCGGCGATGAATGACATGCTCCGCCCCGCGCTGTACGGCTCCTGGATGGATCTGCAAGCCGTGACACCCCGCAGCGACGAAACCAGCCGCCGCTGGGACGTGGTCGGCCCGGTCTGTGAAACCGGCGACTTTATCGCCCGCGACAGGGATCTGGCTCTGCGCCAGGGCGACCTGCTGGCCCTGCGCTCCGCCGGGGCCTATGGTTTTGTCATGAGCTCCAACTACAACAGCCGCGGTCGGGCGCCGGAGGTCATGGTGGACGGAATCCGTCATTACCTCGTTCGAGAACGAGAGTGTATTGACGACCTCATGCACGGCGAGAGCCTGCTGCCATGAACCAGCCGCGACACAGGGGGAAGCGTCGGCGCCGCCTGCTGCATTTCACCAAGATGCAGGGCCTGGGCAACGACTTCGTCGTCATCGACCTGCTGTCCCAGCACTGCCATATCAACGAGCGCCTGATCCGGCGCCTGGCGGACCGGCACTTCGGCATTGGCTGCGACCAGGTATTGATCGTCGAGCCCCCGCAGAATCCCGAGGTCGATTTCCGCTATCGCATTTTTAACGGCGACGGACAGGAAGTAGAACAGTGCGGCAACGGCGCCCGCTGCTTTGCCCGCTTCGTACAACTGAAGAAGCTCACCAGCAAGGATCGTATTCGGGTGGAAACCCTGGGTGGCATCATGGAGCTGGTGTTGCTGGATCACGGACAGGTCAGGGTCGATATGGGCACACCGGTCCTGGCACCGGAAAGCATCCCATTTACTGCGGATCAGCAAAGAAGCGTTTATACTTTGCAAGTAGGGGGCGATACTGTGGAACTTGGAGCGGTATCCATGGGTAACCCACACGCGGTAATCATAATCGACGATGTCGACCAGGCTCCGGTAGCGGAGATGGGCAGCGCCATCCAGCAACACCCGGATTTCCCGAAGCAGGCAAATGTCGGCTTTATGCAGGTACTGGATCGTGGCCATATCCGCTTGCGGGTCTATGAGCGCGGCGCCGGTGAAACCCTCGCCTGCGGCAGTGGCGCCTGTGCCGCCGTGGTCAGCGGCATACTGCGCGATGAACTGGACAGTGAAGTCGTGGTTGAACTGCGCGGTGGCAAACTGAATATCTGCTGGCGTGGCGACGCCGGGCCCGTCCTTATGACGGGTCCTGCCGGCATCGTGTTTGAAGGTCAAATTCGTCTATAAGGAGAATAATAAAATATGTCGGAACAAATCATTAGCGAAATTAGCTCACAAGAGGTCAGGGAGTTTTTACAGGCCCACCCCGAATTTTTTGTCGAACACGGCGATCTGCTGGCCGACATAAACCTGCCCCACCAGAGGGGGGAGGCAGTATCCCTGGTCGAGCGCCAGGTAAGTGTGCTGCGTGAGCGCAACATGGAAATGCGCCATCGCCTGTCGGAGCTGGTAGAACTTGCGCGCCAGAACGACTCGCTGTTCGAGAAAACCAAAAGCCTGATTCTCAATATCGTCGCCGCGGACAACCTCGACGACCTGGTCAACGCCGTTCACGTGGCCCTCAAGCAGGAGTTCCAGGCCGACGTCAGCGCTCTGACACTGTTTGCCCCCGCACAGGAAAAACTGCTATCCAAAGCCAGGGTCGTGCCCCTGCAGGAAGCACAACAATCCATCCAGGGCATTCTCGGCAGTTCCCGCGCCGTCTGCGGCACCCTGCGCCCGCAGGAAATGTCTTTCCTGTTTCCGGAGCAAACCAGCGAGGTGGGTTCGGCCGCCGTGGCGCCACTGGGCAACGGCAAGGTAGTGGGCGTACTCGCCGTGGGAAGCTTCGACCCCAACTACTACAGCGCCAACATGGGGACCATGTTTCTCACCTATGTCGGCGATATACTCAACGTCGTACTGCCACGCTATATGGATTAAGGCCGCCATTTATGGGTGAATCCGGCCAGACAAGGGATTTCAGCGCGGAGATAGACAATTTTCTGGTCTACCTCGAAACGGTACGCCGCTACTCTACCCACACCGTCTCGGCCTATCGGCGAGACCTGGCCAAGCTGAATGACTTTTGCACCGCCAACGGCCTGGAGGACTGGCGACAGCTCCATCAGGGGGATGTGCGCAGGCTGGCGGCGCACTACCATCGCAAAGGCCTGCACGGCAAAAGCGTACAACGGCTGCTGTCCGCCACGCGCAGCTTTTATCAGCACCAGATCAAACAGCGACGCTGCCGACATAACCCCGCGCAGGGGGTGAGTGCGCCCAGGGTCCCGCGGCGACTTCCCGCCACCATGGACACCGATCAACTCAGCCATCTACTGTGTTACGAGGCCGGGGATTGGATCGAGGTGCGTGACAAGGCGATGGTAGAGCTGTTCTACTCCTCCGGCCTGCGCCTGTCGGAACTCACCGGGCTGGATTGCACAGACATCGACCTCCGCGAGGGCCTGGTAACGGTTACCGGCAAAGGCAACAAAACCCGCACCGTCCCGGTGGGAAAGCACGCAACCACAGCCATTGCCGACTGGCTGAAACTGCGTCCTGCCCGGTTGTCGGACGCAGGGGAGGCGGCACTGTTTATCAGCAGCCGCGGTCAACGCATCCACCCCCGCAGCGTGCAATCCCGCCTGAAAAAAATGGCTGAGCAGCAGGCCAGCGGTCGCAAACTCCATCCCCATATGTTGCGCCATTCCTTTGCCAGCCATATTCTGGAGTCCAGCAGCGACCTCAGGGCGGTACAGGAAATGCTCGGACACGCCAATATATCGACCACCCAGATCTATACCCACCTGGATTTTCAACACCTGGCCAGGGTGTACGACAAATCACACCCCAGGGCGCAAAAGAAAAGTTCTCCGGGCAAACGCCATCGCGGTACGGGCAAGGACAGCTCTTGACCATGATCAAGGTAATTACCTTCGACCTCGACGATACCCTCTGGGAGGTCACTCCGGTTTTGATCCGCGCTGAGCGCCGGGTGCTCGAGTGGCTGGAACAACATTGCCCGGAATTGTCCCAGCGATTTTCCATACAGGCGATGCGTGCGATGCGCATGGAGCTGGTCAAATCCCGCCCCGACCTGGTTCACCAGATATCCGAAGCCAGGCGTTTTATTATGCAAACGGCCATGGAGCGAGCGGGCACGAATTCCACGAGAGCCGCAAGCTTATCCCGCCAGGCAATGGAGGTTTTTCTGCAAGCTCGTCACGAGGTGGAATTATTCGACGCGGTGGAAGAGGTGATCGCTGAATTGCACTCGAGTTATACCCTGGGAGTTTTAACCAACGGCAACGCGGATATCTACCGCCTGCCCCTCGGGCGCTACTTCTCGTTTTCTTACTCCGCCGAGGCACTCAACAGCAGCAAACCCCTGCCCCTGCACTTTGAAAAAACCCTGGAAAAAACCGGCGCCAGCGCCGCCCAAATCGTTCACGTCGGCGACCACATCGAACACGATATCGAAGCGGCACAAGGCTTTGGCTGGCACACCATCTGGATGAACCGGAAGGGAAGAGAAAACATCTCAGGAATAAAACCAAGCGCTACCGTTGGCGCAATCGACCAGGTTCCCGCGGCCGTCCATCACATTGACGCACAGTTGCAGTCTGCTGCCGATCAGTAGACTCGTTTACTGCTGATTGAGCTTTTCAGCCGACATCGTAATATCGAGCTTTTGAATTTCACCGCCACGGGCGAGGAAAGCTTCGATATCCGTTTCCATCTGGGCGCGAATGCGCTGGCGTGAAGAAACCGACAGGCCATCCGCGTCTTCACTGTAACTGCTCGGCACCGGATCCTGCTCGCTAGCGGTTTCCTGTGTAACATTTGGTCGATTGATTGATCCCATAACTCGTTCTTCCTGTTCGGCCTATAGCATGGCTTTTTGTATCGAAATAATTGCAACAAGACACCTGTGTAATTTATAGCTACTGACCGAGCTCTGGCAAAAAAATATTACCGTTTTTTTATGATTTTTATTTCTAAGATAACCGCCTGACTACACCTATTGCTTATAACAGGTACCGGCATGACAGTGATTCAGTTCCTCGATCCCGACACCGGTAACACGCCGCCGCGCATCGGCGTCAGCAGCTGCCTGCTGGGGGAAAAGGTTCGCTACGATGGTGGCCACAAAGCCCAGCCGCACATTCTCGAACTGGCGGCAGAGTGCGAGTTTATTGGATTTTGCCCCGAATTCGCCGCGGGCCTGGGGGTGCCGCGACCGCCTGTGGAACTGGTCGCCGGCGACAGCGGCGTGCGTGCGCTGGGACTCGATTTCCCCCACGGGGATGTTACCGAATTACTCACGAAAACCGCCGATACCCAGTGCCTGGCGTTGCAGCGACAACGGATAGCGGGCTACCTGCTTAAAGCCCGCTCCCCGAGTTGCGGCCCCGGTGACGTACCGGTTCGCACCGACCTGGCAATATCCCATGGGATGGGACTCTTTGCCGATCGCCTGGTCAATGCCTTTCCTGACATCCCGGTCACCAGCGAGGCGCTGCTCGACACACCGGCCAGGGCCCGCTGGTTTATCGGTATTTGCCAATTGACCGCCGAGTTCCAGCGATGGCCCGGTGCCGGCTTGCCCCGGTGGCACCGACACTACTGTCGGGAGCTTGATTTGCCGCCATCGATCGTCGGGCCCCTGGATAGATTCGCGACAGGGAATCCGCACAAGCGCGGCTACTGGCCCATCCTGCTGGGCTACCTGTTACAGCAAATTAAAGCGGCCTGTTGATGGCGAATGTGCTTTCCAGGACTATGCCGGCCCCTCACCGAACCCCCCTCGGCCCGCTGGTCGAATAAATTTGACCCTGGCGTAGGTTTGCAAATGTAAGTCTGCGCCACGACAGTGCCGTAATTATTTTATCGTAAGTGTCATATCCCACCTGGCGTTCCCGCCACGCAAAAAAAGAGGGCCGAAGCCCTCTTTTTTATTATTATTTTTCCCTGTTCCTGTCGAATAAATTCGACCCTATAACAGTTACTTCATGGTGAATTCCGGATAGGCTTCCATTCCGCACTCGGCGAGATCGACACCCTCGTATTCTTCCTCTTCGCTGACCCGGATACCCATGACGAGCTTAAGGATGCCCCAGACGATCAGGCTGGCGACGAATACCCAGACAAAGATAGTCAGTGCGCCGATCAACTGGCCGGAGAATGAAGAACCACCGTCTTCTGTCAGCGGGTTGGTCACCGGTACCAGCATCAGCCCGAGGAATCCGACCACACCATGCACAGAGATCGCACCGACGGGATCGTCGATCTTCAGTTTATCCAGGGTAAGGATAGCGAACACCACCAGCACACCACCAATAGCACCGAACAGGGTTGCCTGCAGCGCCGTCGGCGTGGAGGGCTCGGCGGTAATGGCCACCAGGCCGGCCAGCGCACCGTTGAGCGCCATGGTCAGGTCAGCCTTGCCGAACATAAGTTTGGCCGTGACCAGTGCCGCAATGAGTCCACCGGCGGCGGCCGCGTTAGTGTTCATAAACACCACCGCTACAGCGTTAGCACTTTCTACCGACGCTGTCGCCAGCACCGAGCCACCGTTGAAACCAAACCAGCCCATCCACAGGATGAAGGTACCCAGGGTTGCCAGTGGCAGGTTGGCGCCGGGAATGGCGTTGACCCCCCCGCTGGCCGAGTACTTGCCCTTGCGAGCGCCGAGTAACAACACACCAGCCAATGCCGCTGCGGCACCCGCCATATGGACGATACCGGAACCGGCGAAATCAGAGAAGCCGAGGTCACCCAGGGTGTACATACCGAATACAGCCTCGCCACCCCAGGTCCACGCGCCTTCCATGGGGTAGATAAAGCCGGTCATGACCACCGCAAAGGCGAGGAAAGCCCAGAGCTTCATGCGCTCCGCGACCGCGCCCGAGACGATAGACATCGCCGTTGCCACAAACACCACCTGGAAGAAGAAATCGGCAGACGGTGCGTAGGTCGCCGCTTCCTCGGCGCCGGCAACGCCGTCACCGGTGATGGTGGATAAGAAAATGTCGCCCCCGTACATAATCGCGTATCCGCAGACCATGTACATGGTGCAGGCGACGGCATACAGAGCCACGTTTTTTAACAGGATTTCAGTGGTGTTTTTGGATCGAACCAGGCCGGCTTCCAGCATGGCAAAGCCGGCGGCCATCCACATGACCAACGCGCCACAGATCAGAAAATAAAATGTATCCAGTGCATACTGTAATTCAAAGATAGAGTTATCCACGACCAAGCCCTCCGCAAAGCTCAGATAAAGGAATAAAAGGTGCTAAAAAGAACGAGCGACCGGGTGGGTATCCGGCGCTTCGAAATTAGATAGCGTCGTCCCCGGTCTCACCGGTTCGAATGCGTATTGCCTGTTCCAGTGCCGCGACAAAGATCTTGCCGTCACCGATTTTACCGGTATTGGCGGCCTTGCTGATGGCCTCGATCACCTGGTCGACCTGTGCGTCGGCGATGGCGACCTCGATTTTGACCTTGGGTAGAAAATCCACCACGTATTCGGCGCCACGATAGAGCTCGGTGTGGCCTTTCTGACGTCCGAAGCCCTTGACCTCTGTCACGGTAATGCCTTGCACACCGATTTCAGAAAGCGCCTCGCGCACATCATCAAGCTTGAACGGCTTAACAATTGCAGTAATCAATTTCATTGTGTTTCCCCCTTTCAGGCCCGGACGAACCCGGGCCTGAAATCTACATTAAAAAAGAATCAGAAGCCCTTGGTCCAACCGATAAATATCTTGGCGCTGTCGTTGCCGTCGGCCTGCTTATCCGCCTGCGACACTGACATGGTAATATCCCCGTACTCATCCATGAAATGAGTCAGGTCGATCTGCCACCAGAGGTAATTGTAATCGGTCTTCTCAAATGGGGCGATAGTTACACCATCGTTGGTAAACTTGTATTCACCCAGTGTGCCAGCGATAGACCAGGTTTCACCCAGGGGGACAGCAACCTTACCCCAGTAAGCGTAATCGCCTGCTACGAATGCACCGGTATCCTCGTCATTGGTACAATTTAAATCTGCACCATTACAGGACTGATCATTTACCGTACCGGCGACGCCGACTTCAAACCACCAGAAATTGAAACTGCCGTAGAGCTCTCCGAAGTTGGATCCGGACTCATTCTGGGTATAGCCGTAATAGACGTAACCCAGGTCGATACCGAGATTGTCCCCGAAGTCCATACCCCAGCCGGCATATACATCAACTTCAGATTCTGCACCGGAACGAATGCTTACAACACCGCCGTCAATATCAGCTTCATTACCGAAGTTTACGTTGGACACCCAGGTCCCGACATAGATACCGATGTCACTTGCGTAATCGAACCCGCCCTGAACTGCAGGGCCGTTGCCGGTCTGTGTAGCGCCTCGCCAGACGTAGTTACTGGTTACACCGATATTGGCACTGAAATCCGCCGATGCTGCCGGCGCCATTGTCAGTCCCCCCGCTAAAATCGCTGCACTGATGCCCGCAGCTGTCATTGTGTTTTTCATCGTATACACATTCCACATTTTTTAAATTTGATACTGTCACTCTACCGAGCAAGACACGCCCACTTCTGAGCAGCCCTCTAGCAGCCTTCGTGCCAACTCCTGAAAAGCTGTTGCGTAACAACAACTTGCGGAAAAGCTTCAGGAGTCGACCCGAAATATCCGACCCACTCTTGCCCGAATAGGGTGCAGCGACCCATCATATCCGCCCCGTTTTGGCGCACCACTGTTTTATTATTTAAAAACAGCGGCTTAGCCGGTCGAAAATGGTGCGGCCTGGATTCCCGCAGAACAATATCGACAAACCAGCGCCCCAAAGAGGTGGCGAAGATATTCAACAGCGAGCCATCGAATAAGCCCATAGGTAATTACACCGACAGCTTGCACTGCAAGGCGCCTCGCCACCGGCAATCTTTACCTTGATTGTACGCCCCGGTTTCGGGTTAGACTTACAGCCTTTAGCGAGGCCGTTATGCAGGATCGGCTTGATACCTGATCAGCGCAATGCCTGAATCAGTACAGTTATCAGCACAAGCATCTATACTACAGGGGGCTCAGGAAGAGCCCTTCACTATGCAGCCAGGGAGAGGCCATGTCACTCGCACACGTCTATACCCGCGCCCGCCTGGGCGTGGAAGCACCATTGGTTACCGTCGAGACCCATATTTGCAACGGCATTCCCGGGGTCTCCATCGTCGGTCTGCCGGAAACCGCGGTCAAGGAATCCCGGGACCGGGTACGCTGCGCGATCCTCAACGCCCACTTCGACTTTCCGATACGCCGTATCACCATCAACCTGGCTCCCGCGGACCTGCCCAAGGACGGCGGGCGCTTCGACCTGGCCATCGCCCTCGGTATTCTCGCCGCCTCCGGCCAACTCGATAAGGACGCGCTGTTACCCTATGAATTTATCGGCGAACTGGCCCTGAGCGGGGAGTTGCGCCCGGTATGCGGCGCCCTGCCCGCCGCGCTCCAGGCGGCGTCCTGTGGCCACGCCTTGATCGTCGCCCGGGGCAATGCCGACGAGGCCGCCCTGGTCAAACACGCCAGGGTGCTGGCGGCAGGCCATTTGCTGGAGGTCACCGCCCATTTGTTCAAGCGGCAGCTGCTGCAACAGCACACGCATCGCCCGGCCGAACACACAGTGGATTACCCGGACCTGCGTGACGTACAAGGTCAGACCCAGGCCAGGAGAGCGCTGGAGATCGCCGCCGCCGGCCACCACAACCTGCTGCTGTTCGGCCCTCCCGGCACCGGCAAGACCATGCTGGCGACCCGCTTGCCGGGCATACTGCCGCCCCTCGACGAGGAAGAAGCACTGGAAGTCGCCGCGGTAAAATCCATTGCCAACCGGCATTCCACATTGGCTGATTGGCGCACTCGACCGTTCCGCGCGCCCCACCATAGTGCGTCCGCGGCCGCCCTCGTCGGTGGCGGCTCCTCTCCCCGGCCCGGAGAAATATCCCTGGCCCACCACGGCGTATTGTTCCTCGACGAGCTTCCCGAGTTTCAGCGCCACGCCCTGGAGGTATTGCGCGAGCCTCTGGAAAGCGGAGAAATCGTCATTTCCCGGGCGCGGCAGCAAGTGTGTTATCCGGCGGATTTCCAACTCATCGCCGCCATGAACCCCTGCCCCTGCGGTTATCTCGGCGACACCCAGCGCGGTTGTCGCTGCACGCCGGACCAGATCAGCCGCTATCGCTACCGTATATCCGGGCCGCTACTGGATCGCAT
>JAUXCW010000022.1 GCA_030618705.1 Gammaproteobacteria bacterium
GTGAATACGTCTCGTACAGGGAGGTACGAGCTTGGGATTCGTCTGGAACGAAATCCCGCCATGTAGGCTCGGGCGCCGGGTCTCCCACATGGACGTGGGAGCCTCAGGGTTTGTCTGGAACAAACCCGGCCAACCGGCGCACGGTCCTGCTCTGGAAGCCCCGATTCCTCCGTTAATATTGCTAAAGTAAGTTCCATTCGGGATATGATAAGAAAGCTTAACTGCGACTAGAAATCTCCCTGCAGTGAGGGCGGCAACTCCAGCAGTTGGCCGCTGGTATCGGACAGTACCAGGGAGCGTGATTCACCGGCGAAGCGTTCGTCTATCGCGCTCGCATCGTAGTGACCGACATAGGGCAAAATATCCTCCAACAGCCATTCAACCAGGGTTCGTAGCTGTACCGGGTCAACGCCGCCACTGCCGTCATCATACAACTGCAATAAGGGCTGCGCCCCCCCTTCGCCCAGGTCTTCACGGTGTTCACCGTCAATCACCGGGTAGAGTCGCAGGGAAATTTCCATTCCCTCATCAATGCGGATTCGCGCGCCGACGTTCTCGGCGGCCCATTTCAGCCCGGCCAGTTCAGGCACCGCTCCCGCATCGGCAAAGCCGGCCTGGAGATCGTGCCAGCACTCGTTGACAAAGCCACGCAATTCCACTGACGAGTCGAAAAAACACACCACCGAAACCGGCGGCAGGACGGATTCATCGACATTCGACTCCTCGGGCCAACCCTCATCGTCCATTGAAGCCCCCGCTGCGCAGTTTCTCCTGGTCAATACACATAATCAGATCCCTGGCCGAATGCATTCGGCCCTACAGCGTTTAACAGTGCCATTGCGCCTACAGATAGCCAAACTCCTGCTTGCGCAGGATACAATTGGCATACATCTTCAACACATAGGGCCGCAGGTGTGACGGCATATCGTCCAGCCGCGCCTTGAAATCCCGTCCGGCATCGCGATGCTCAGCGGCGACAAAGGGTCGCTGTTGGCCGCCACACAGAGCCTGTGGAAATTCGCCGTGCAAGGCCTGATAGGCGAAAAAGTTACTCGGGTGTAACACATAGCTGCCGATAATCTGCCGGTCGATCCGCGCTGCCACCTCTGCGGCATCGTTGCAATCCTCTTCGATCAGGGATCCGTAAGCGACATGCACCGCACCCTTCTGACCGGCGATCCCGCGGGCGATATTCAACACATCTTCCTGTTCGCCCTTCTCGTAGACACCGTCTTCTTCCAGCAGGTAGAGCTCGTTGGCCTTGGCCATATCAAGGGGGTCATACTGATAGGAGATCGCCACCGGCACGATCCGCAGTGTACGAATGAAATCGGCAAAACTCTCCTCGCCCTTGACCAGGCTCAGGGTAAGCATTTTGATAATCGCCGGTTCGCTCTGGTCGTAGCCGTCTTTTGCCCTGCCCTCGCGCTGGGCAATCCATACCGGCACCTTATCCTCGGTGAGGGACATGCGAACATAAGCGGACAACTGCTTGTAGGCCGCCAGTATTTGTCGCGGCCCCCTGGCCGAGCGCCGGACGATAAAGCTTTTGTTCAGGCGCATCAGGTCAGAGGCATAGTCCACGGTCAGCAGATTGTCGCCAATCGCTATGCGTACTGTATCGCGACCGTTGTGGTACAGCGAGTAATTGATAAAGGCGGGATCCAGGGCGATATCGCGGTGATTACTCATAAACAGGTAGGGTTGGTCTGGTGCCAGGAGGTCCAGCCCGGACACCGAAAACCCCGAGGTCGTATCATCGGTCATGCGATCCATATAACGCTTTACGATTGCCTGCATGGAGCGGACATCGTTGACGCCGGCCAGCTGCCGGCGCAATGCCATCCTGATGACAGGGTTCAGCAAGAAACCCAGCGGCCCGGCCGACCGCGGAAACCGGAGGCGACTCAAAGCAGAAATAAATTCCGGGCTGGCCAACAGGCTGTCCAGCACCGGGCGCACTTCCTCGTCGTTATAGGGGCGAATGTCGCTGAAACTATCCATATCGGTGCACTGGCAATAAATCCGGGGCGGAGGCGCGCACCTTAACCCAATCCGCCCGTAAGGTCATCCGTTTCACATGTGAAGCCCCCGGGGGAAGACCCGGATAAACGGTTGTCGATGCAACTTCTATACGGTTATTATTGTCCTATTAATACTTGCCTCTCCAGTGGATCATATTATGAAAGTTTATCATGCGCTTACCATTCTTACGGGTATGCTGTTTATCGCAGCTTGCTCCAGCTTTTCTGTAGACTCCGATTACACACCGGAAACCGATTTCGACTCTTTCAAAACCTACAACTGGTACAGCACCAGCCTGCGGGATCCCGCGTCGCTGGAAATTCTCGGCGGAGATATATTCGATAAGCGTGTGCGCCACAACATCGATACGACCCTGCAGGCCAAGGGTTTTGTGTTCAAACCGGAGGGTGATGTCGATTTCCGGGTAAACTACGACGTACTCACCGAGGATCGCCAGGATATCCGCACCTATAACACCTATGGCGGCGTTGCCCCGGGCTGGGGCTATTCTGGCGCCTATGGCTACGGAGGCATGGGCATGGGCATGGGCTCGAGCAGCACCCAGGTGGTAAACTACAAGCAAGGGCAGCTGATCATTGACATTGTCCTGCCAGAAAACGACGTACTGGTATGGCGCGGAACAGCGGAAGGCAGAATCCCGAAAAACGAATCCCCGGAGAAGCGCGAGAAAGGCACCCGGGAGTTGATCACAAAAATCCTTTCCAACTTTCCTCCACAGAAGAAGTAATCAACACCACCCGCAAACCAGGAATAAACCATGAGACGACACCTCCACATCGCTGTACTGGTACTGCTCGCCTCACTGAGCGGGTGTAGCACGATTACAGTCACCACAGACTATGCGCTGGAGCAAAATTTCGGCAACTACCGCGGCTATCAATGGCACCCCGACGGGACCCAAAAAAGCAAGGCGCTGGACCAGATGGGCGGCGATATTTTCGATGCCAGGATAAGACGAATCATCAACCAGACCCTGGCGGAAAAAGGCCTCACGGAGAGTGATGAGGCGGATTTTTATGTCAACTACTCCGTGGTCACTGACGACCGTGTCTCTATCAACACCTACAACACCTACGGCGGCTACGGGCCCGGCTGGGGCTACTACGGCTATGGCTACGGAGGCTATGGCGCATGGGGTGCCGGCAGCACCCACACCTCCGTGAGCTACTATACCCAGGGCATGGTGATCATCGATATCATCGACGCCGGCAGCAACAAGCTGGTGTGGCGCTCCACGGCGGACAGTCGGCTGGATCAAAAAACAACTCCGGAGAAAAAAGAACAGGACCTGCGCAAATCCGTCAGCAAAATGTTCGAGAATTTCCCCCCGCATCGCCCGGAAAAGTAATCGGTAAGCGGGCCACATTCCGCACGGCGTCAAATGACAAATAATTAAGCCAAAGTCGCCTCACAGGCGGTGCATTTTGTCTATACTTCCGTGCGTTTCCCCACCAGGGTGCAGTAATCGGGATCCGACCCGGACCAGGCACACACGGGTATAACAGAAGCTATTGAATACACCCTCCCCGGCCTGTTCCGGGCTTGTATAGCCATGAGCGAATACCCGGCGGTGACTTGCATTTTTATCCATCGAGCGAACCCAAGCATGAAGAAAATCGTTTTTACCTCTGTCGCGCTACTCCTGTGCGCCTCATCCACAGCCTTCGCGGCGAAACCCACCAATATCGCTTTCAGCGGCTACGCGGATACCGAGGAGGGCGAAAAATTCGCCAAGTACATCGTAAAGTGCTCCAATGGCAAGTCACAGCCTATCACCGCCTGGGACAACCGCAGGAGCTGGTGCGTCGGCGAGGAATCCCGGGAAAACTGTCACAGTAAACAGATGAAAGCGGCCAAGGCCGCCTGCAATATAAAATAATCACTGGCCCGCCCGGGGCCATTCCAGGAGCCAATCTATGTCCCTCTACGAAGCACTGGAACCCAGGGACGGCCGTCGCATACTGCAATTGCGCAGCCCGATCAATCTTGAACCGACGGGCACACTGGTCTGCGCCAATAAGCAGGATGTAACAGAAGCACTGGAAAAAGCACGCAGCGCCCAGCCTGCCTGGGCCGCCTTGAACTTTGATCAACGGGCGGCCTATATGAACAAAGCGCTGCAGGTGGTGATGGATCGTGCCGACGATATCGTCGAGCGCGTCGTCGGCGAGACCGGCAAGGCCCGTGCCGACGCCTTCAGTATGGAGGTCTGGTCTAGCTGCGATTCCCTGTGCTACTACGCCAAGAACACAAAAAAGTTTCTCAAGCCGCAATCAAAGCGCGTACACGGCCTGTTGGGGATAAGCAAAAAGGTCGTGATCAACTACAAGCCCGTGGGCGTCGCGGGCATTATCGTGCCCTGGAACGGCCCCATGGTACTGGGTTTAAACCCTGCCGTGCAGGCCATGATGGCCGGCAATACAGTGCTGATCAAAGCGTCCGAGGTCACGCCATACTCCACCAAAATGATCGAGGAAATTTTTAACGAGGCCGGATTGCCCGATGGAGTACTGCAGGTATTACTCGGTGACGGCGAAACCGGAGCCCACCTGTGCGAGGCTGGGGTCGACAAAATTGCATTTACCGGCAGCGTCAACACCGGCAAAAAAGTTGCCGAGGCCTGTGCCCGACAGCTGATTCCCTGCACCCTGGAATTGGGCGGCAAGGACGCCATGATCGTTAGCGACGACGCGGATATCGCGCTTGCAGCCTCCGGTGCGGTCATTGGCTCCTGCATGAATACCGGGCACTACTGCTGCGGTACCGAACGCATCTATGTCGTTGACAAGGTCTACGATGCATTCTTGTCCAAAGTACTCAAGAAGGTGAAAGCCCTGCGGCAGGGCAGTGAGCTCGGTTACGACGAAGACGTAGGCGCGGTGTTCTGGGATCGCCAGATGAGCATTATCGAAGATCACGTCGCCGATGCCGTGGCCAGGGGCGCGACGATTCAGGCCGGCGGCGAGCGCAATGCCGAATTGAGCGGCCTGTACTATAAACCCACCGTGTTGACAGACGTCAATCACGACATGAAAATCATGAGCGACGAGACTTTCGGCCCCATCATCTGCATTCAAAGGGTCGCCGACGATGCCCAAGCCCTGCGCCTGGCCAATGATTCACGCTATGGTCTCAACGGCAATGTCTGGAGCAAAAATATAAAACACGCCATCAAGTTGGCGGAACAGCTTGAGACCGGCGGCATCAGCATCAACGATATCGCCGTAACCTACGGCATTCCCGCCGCCCCCTTCGGCGGCGTCAAGGAGAGTGGAATCGGCCGTGTCAACGGCGAGGTCGGCGTACGCAATTATTGCCATGCCGTGCCCATCATCATCACGCGTTTCAGCGGCAAAAAACTACCCGTCGCTTATCCCCACAGCAAGAAAAAAATCGACAGCATGAAAAAGATTATGCGCTTCCTATGGGGAACCCCTCTCGGTCGGTGGTTGTCCTGAGTTGATATCCTTTTGGATTTAGTTCGACAATATCGATGTGCGCTATGGCTGCAAGCGCAAAATATGATCGATGACCCGCTCGCGAAGCCGGGCGTAACGGCCGGCCGGCCAGTGCTGTGATTCATCATCCAGATAGCGATTGAAATCGTCATCGATCTCACTGTCGAGTTCGGCCAGGAATGACGCGGCATCGACAATCGCCTGTTTGTCAGTGTTAGCCACACGCCGCGCCGCCGCAATCGTGCGTTCCAGGGTGTAAAGATAGGCCAGGTCGTCCAGCCCCATGCGCATGCGCTCATATTCCAGGGAGTGAATGACCGTGCCGCCCGGGCCGGGAAAGATCAGCGCGGATCGAAGCGGCGTTGCATCGAAGGGATTGTGGGGCATGCCGTTGTAGCCGCGATAAAGCCATTCGAGCTTGCCTCGCACGCCCAGCCCCACCATTTTCCATAACCAGTAGCCGTTGGAAAAACGATCGGTGCCGACATTGACCAACCACGGTTCCGCACCCGCCCGACGGACGAGCTCGACCGTCTCCCGGTTCAGCAGTGTCCGCTCGCCATTGACCTTGTCGGGACCGGCCCAGCCGTTGTTGAAGGCGAGAATATCGACCTCGGGAGCCAGTAACTCGACCTCCCTGAAGCCGTTGCTATCGGCACTGGTGACGATGCCGGGGATTTGCTTCAGGCTTTTCGCCACCCGCACGCCGAATGCTTCCATGCCTGAATTGGTAAACTCGTCGCCAAAGTTGATGATCATCGGCGGCCAGTTTCGCCGCTCCCCTTGTTGCAGCAACTGCGCAATGGAATTCCGGTAACGCTGGTAAAATGGTTCGCTGTCCCATTCGATGCCGTCTCGACGCAGGCGGTCCATCGCCCCATAGCTCTCCAACAAGGCGATCGGCCGCTCGAATCCAGCCTCACGGTACGCGGCCATGACCCGGTCCATGCGCTCATAATCATCGATGCCGACCCCGGTGTACTGGACCATGGTAAAACCCTGGCGCCGCATATCGGCAAACTCCGCCGCGAGCCGCTGCCAAAAAAACCGCTCATCGAAACGGGCATCCTGTACCGGGCTGAAGTAGGTCATCCCCAGGGACAGGTGAGTCGGCCGCTGCAGGCGAAACGGCAGCACCTCGATGTCGATATCGACACGACCGACCTCACCCCGGTCCGGTATGACCTTTATCACGCCCCGGTAGTGGCCCGGGGCCAGCTGCCCGGGAATGTGATAATCGAGCCAGAATTGCTTGTTGACACCCTTGACCACGGGCCAGCTATTCACCGGTACGATCACTGCCGGTGTCGCACGCCAGCGTCGCTTGTGACCCGGCACCGGCAGCGCGGCATAGCGAACCACGCCGCTTGTCAGGTCCGCGGAGATATCGACATCGCCACCGGGCCCCTGCAGCCTGGCTAATTCGATCCGGGTTTCCCCGAGATCCTGCAGCGGATGGATTGCCAGGGTGAATGAAACGATCTCGCCGGGAGTGCCGCGAACGGAGATGGCGTCGGCCCGCGGGGTAAAACTGTCTGTGGGGTAAACCGGTTCCATGACGTCGGGGAGGTACAGCTTGTAAGCCGCCCCCCCGTCGCCGGCTGCAGCTTGTTGAACTGCGCGTGGGGTAGCCTGCATCGGCCACTTGTCACGGACATCCTGCCTGCGCCAGGCGTCAAGCGCTTCAATCTCCCCCTCGCCTCGTTCATCGCCCTGTCCCGCAGCGACGACGACCATGGCATTGATGGCGCCGACAGAGCGTCGGCGCGGCCCTCGCCCGCCCTCGGTATAGGGATAGTCCCCGGCCAGGCTCAGGCTGGACAAATCGCGCTCGCCACCCTCGACCCATACCTCCAATTGCCCGTCCTCGACATCGACCAGAGTCCGACTCCAGACAAAAGCGGGCTCGATATAGCGATCCCATAGTTCCGCAGCCGTGAGATCGTCTACCCTTGGCGGGGTTTCGAAATGCCGCCGAATTTGATCTTGCGCCCTGGAATAGCGATAGGCTTCCCGGCCCTCCACCATAATGCTGTAGGCTTGCAGCGGGGTATATTCGAGCAAGCCGGAATCGCCACTGAGCACCCACACCTCGTACCGGCCAGGCTCCAGGTCCAGCGTAAAGCGAGCACCACTGCTGGCAAAAGACCTCGCCAGCTCATCGGGCGCCCTACGCGTCACCAGGTTCAGCCGACCACGGCTCTCCCAGGTTTCATCCACATCGGAGGGCCAGCGGCCTTTTTCCAATGCGCCGTCGGCATCGAGCCAGCCGTAACCGCGCCACCCGCTGTAATCGGTATCGCCACTGACGGTCGCAAATGACCCCACCGGGGGCGCAGACGCAGGCGCGAAATTGAATCGCCATATCCCATCTTGCCCCTGGCGCCCGGCCCACCAGCCATAGGCCAGCACCGAAGCGACGCATACGAGGGCAAGTGCCGCTACAGCGCGAGACCGACTCAAGAGCTGCCTTTTGCGGGCTCATTGTAGGCCCAGAGCGCCTCGGTCAGGATACGAATACTGTCTATCTGGTTACGGGTACCCTCTTCGCTGAACGGATCCATGCCCAGTATCTCCCGGTACATCGGTGCCATGGTCACATAGGACATAACGATATTGTTGAATGCCATCAGGATCCACGGCAGCAACTCCGGCCTCTCCATTAGTGTCGGCACATTGGGGCCCACCAGGTTAGCGCTGTTCTCGGCCAGGGGTTTGAACAGTTTTTCTATCAACTGGTTTATCTGCGGACCACCGGAGAGCGCGGCGTGCTGCAGCAGGCGCGCCAGGTTCGGGTTTTCGGCATGTAACTCGACCGATTGACGCTGCCAGTTCAGCACCCGCTGCCGATCGACATCGCCCTGCAGCAGCCACTCCAGTGGCTCCGAAAACCGTATGATCAAACGATCCAGCATGGCCACGTACAATGCTTCTTTGTTGCGAAAGTGATTGTAGAGGCTAGGCGAGCGAATCCCGACCATGTCCGCGATATCCCCGAGGGAGGTCGCCGCATAGCCCTTCTCGGCAAAGATATCTTCCGCCGCATCGAGTATCCGTTCCGGGGTGGGCTTCATTCTGGCTCTCCGAAAAACTATTATTGACGCCAGTATATCAATTGCCGCCAGCGGATTGTGCGCTATTATGCGGCCCGGAACCGGTGATCAAGGCCGAGCAAGCCTGGCCCAGGGTCGTGTCCCCGGCATTTCGAACTAACAGCCCCGTCATTGAGCGGCCAGGAGAATAATTCCATGGAAAACGACTACCGCGCCATCGAGAATCTGCTGTACCGCTATGCGGAGTTTATCGATGACGGTGACCTGGAGTCCCTCGCCAGACTTTTTAGCAAGGCCAGAATCACCTCCGCCGCCATGGCCGAGCCTGTCGACGGTGAAGCTGCGGTGCTCGCCATGTACCGGGCTTCCACCCGACTCTACCCGGACAACGGGACACCTCACACCCAGCACATCGTGTCCAATCCCATTATCGAAGTGGACGACGATGGAGAAACCGGCCATTGCCGCAGCCGCTTCACCGTGCTGCAGGCCACACCTGAATTGCCCCTGCAGGTCATCATTAGCGGCCGCTACCGCGACCGGTTCGGGAAATTTGGCGGCCAATGGTATTTCACCGAGCGCGAGATGATTCCAGAGCTGCTCGGTGACCTTAGCCGGCACCTGCTGTTTGCCGACAGTCAACTGCGCACCTGACAGAGATCTGACATGACAACACCCGAAGACAAGGAAACAGATGCCACCATGAGCAAACCGGGAAATCGCGGCCTGCGGCGCCTGGTCGCCGCCACCGTCTTTTCCTTCAAGGGGTTCAAGGCCGCGTGGCGCCAGGAAGAAGCGTTCCGCACGGAGGTTATGCTCGGTATCGTGCTGTTTCCCGCCGCATTCTGGCTCGGCCAGACCACCGTGGAGACGCTTTTACTGATATTGAGCCTGGTTATCGTCATCCTCGCGGAGCTGACCAATACCGCCATCGAGTCGGTGGTGGACCGCATCGGCAGTGAACATCACCCCCTCTCCGGCCAGGCCAAGGATCTGGGCTCCTCCCTGGTCTTCGTCGGCAATATGACCGTGTTGCTGGTGTGGGGCCTGATTGCCTGGGACCGTTTTTGCTGCTAACTGCTATTTGCTGCTAACTGCTAATAGAAGGAGCTTCGTTCCGCTCCCCCGCCAGTGACCGATAGAGCATTAATGATTGACATCCGACGGTCAAATCGGAATAATCCGCCCTCGAATTTAACGACCGAGGAAATAGCAGGTGGCAAACTCACCCCAGGCAAAAAAGCGCGCACGTCAGGCAGAGATACGCCGTCGCCACAATGCGAGCTTGAGCTCCATGGTGCGAACCTATATCAAGAAGGTGGTCGCTGCCACCGAGAGCGGCGACAAGGAAGCGGCCCAGAAGGCCTACGCGGAGGCGGTGCCGGTTATCGACCGCATGGCCGACAAGGGCATATTGCACAAGAACAAGGCCGCCAGGCACAAGGGCCGCCTGAACGCGCAGATCAAAGCGCTGGCCTGAACGCCACGCGCCCTCCCTGGCCAAACCCGGGAGCATTAATGCCGGTGAAATACCGGTATTTTTATTGCTGGCTGGCTATATCAGCACCAGGTTGTCCCGGTGAATCAACTCGTCGTCGTCGTGGTAGCCCAGCACCGACTGGATACGGTCACTGTTCAGCCCCATAATACGGCGCGCCTCGTCGGCGCCGTAGTTAACCAGCCCCCGGGCAATCTCTACCCCCTCGGGATCGACGCAGGACACCATTTCGCCCCGACCGAATACACCCTCGATCGCTACCACCCCGACCGCTAACAAACTACGCCCGGACTGCTTGACCACTCGCGCCGCGCCCTCATCGAGGCGAACGACACCGTGGGTTTGCAGATGGCTGCCCAGCCAACGCTTGCGGGCGGCAAGCGGCTGTTGCTCCGCCTTGAGCCAACTGCCGACCACCTCGCCCGCGGCGATTTTCGTCAATACAGCTGAATCCCGACCCCCGGCAATAACAGTGTGCGCGCCGGAGCGAGCGGCGATACGCGCTGCTTTTAACTTGGTCATCATTCCGCCACGGCCCAATGCGCCGGCCCCTCCCTGGACATAGGCATCCAGCCGGGGGTCACTCGCCCGCGCCTCGCCGATCATCGGCGCAGCGGGATTGATTCCGGGGTCTTGCTCAAACAGGCCCGACTGGTCGGTGAGAATGGTCAACAAATCGGCATCGATCAGGTTGGCCACCACGCCGCCCAGGGTGTCATTGTCACCGAAGCGGATTTCGTCGGTGACCACCGTATCGTTTTCGTTGACCACGGGGATTACACCCAGTTGCAGCAGCGTCTGCAGGGTACGGCGCGCATTGAGGTAGCGTTGTCGATTGGATAAATCATCGTGCACCAGCAAGATCTGTGCGGTATGCAGCTTGTGTTTTCCAAACGCCGCCTCCCAGGTCTGGATCAAACCCATCTGGCCCACCGCCGCTGCCGCCTGTAGCTCGTGTATTGCCTCCGGCCGCCGCGACCAGCCCAGGCGGGAAACTCCAGCGGCAACGGCACCCGAGGAGACCAGCACCACTTCGATACCGGCACTACGCAAGCCGGCAATTTGCCCTACCCAGTCCGCAATCGCGGCCCCATCAAGACCCTGTCCGTTCGCAGTAAGCAAGGCACTGCCGATTTTGATCACCCAGCGCCGGGTTTGTCGCAGATCGTCGCGGCCCGCCGCCATCACTCAACCCTCCGGCACATAGATCACTTCCACGCCGTCATCGCCGTCTTCGTCATCAGCATCTTCGCCCGCCCCGGGTTTTGCCCGTCCCCGCAGAGCCGCCACGCGCTGCCTGGCCTCCCGCTGCATCGCGGCCTGATCCTCACGCTCGCGGTCAGCGAGCTCCGGGTTCTCCTGCTCTCGCTCACGCACGGTCTCGATGTGCTCCATGATGGCGGAACAAAGCTCTGCCGTACCCTCCCCGGTGGCCGCCGAAATCACGAAGACCCGACCCTGCCAGGCCAGCTCATCGACAATGGTGTCCGTCACCGCATCCCGGCCCTCTTTCTCCAACAGGTCGATCTTGTTGATCACCAACCATCGCTCACGAGCGGCCAGGGTAGGGCTGAAGCGCTCAAGCTCGCCAATAATGGCATTGGTGTTGGCCACCACCTCGCTACCGTCCACCGGCGCCACATCCGCCAGGTGCAGCAGTAATCGAGTCCGGGTCAGGTGTTTGAGAAAGCGGATGCCCAGCCCGGCACCCTCCGATGCACCCTCGATCAAGCCCGGAATATCGGCCACCACAAAGCTGCGATACTTGCCCACAGTGACCACCCCGAGATTGGGCGTGAGTGTGGTAAACGGGTAGTCCGCCACCCTTGGCCTCGCAGCCGATATAGCGCGAATCAGGGTTGATTTTCCGGCATTGGGCAAGCCCAGCAAGCCAACATCGGCCAGCACTTTCAGCTCCAGGCGCAATCGACGAGCCTCCCCCGGGCTGCCGTTGGTGGTCTGTCGCGGCGCCTGGTTGGTACTGGACTTGAAGCGGGTATTACCCAGCCCATGGAAGCCGCCCTGGGCGACCAGCAGGCGAGCATCCTCCCCGGTCAGGTCGCCAATAATCTCGCCGGTATCCTCGTCGATCACCGTGGTACCCACGGGCACCTTGAGCTCGAGATCCAAACCCCCGTGACCGGTACAATTGGCGCCTCGCCCACCCTGGCCGGACTCGGCTTTGAATCGGCGCTTGTAGCGGTAGTCCACCATGGTATTGAGGGCATTATCGGCAATCAGCCAGACAGAGCCACCGTCGCCGCCATCGCCGCCGTCCGGGCCGCCCCGGGGGATGTATTTCTCACGACGAAAGCCGAGGCAGCCATTGCCACCCTTGCCCGCCTCCACTGTGATCACTGCCTCGTCGACAAATTTCATATCTGGTCCTGGTTAGCGCCGCCCTGGCGGCGCGTGTAAACAAACCCGTATCTTGCCATGTACCCGCAGAATTTGCAGGCCCCTGCCCTGTACAAAAAAACCCCGCCAGAGGGCGGGGTTTTTTTGTACAGGGCAGGTTCCGCGCGCTCTGGGCGCAGGGATCAGGCCGCAACGATATTGACGTATTTTCGCTTTTTGGGACCTTTGACCACGAATTCGACCACGCCATCCGCCTTGGCGAAGAGGGTATGGTCCTTGCCACAACCCACGTTATCACCCGGATGAAAGCGGGTGCCACGCTGTCGAACGATAATAGAGCCCGCGGGGACGTTCTGGCCACCGTAACGCTTGACACCGAGTCGTTTCGACTCCGAATCGCGACCGTTACGGGTACTACCGCCTGCTTTCTTGTGAGCCATTGCCTATTCTCCCGTTATTAACCGCTGATGCCGGTGATTTTGACTTCGGTATACCACTGGCGATGGCCCGCGCGCTTCATATGATGCTTGCGGCGCTTGAATTTGATGATGTTGATCTTGTCGTGGCGCCCCTGGGACAGCACCTCAGCGGTGACTTTAGCCCCTTCCACCAACGGCTGGCCGACTTTGACACTGTCACCTTCACCTACCAGCATAATCTTGTCAAACTCCAGCGTTTCGCCGGTGCCGAGCTCTATCTTTTCCAGTTTCAGGACTTCGCCCTCCTGGACCCGGTGTTGCTTACCACCACTCTCAAATACAGCGTACATAGTGTTCTCCAATTGCCTTGTGCCAGATCCACTGAGAAATTGGCTCCAAAGCCCTTCACCAGGGGGAATTAAAAGGCGATAAAAAAGCGAAAAGCATTCCCGTACCTTCAGGGGCGCGAATTATAAAGAAATACCCGGCCATCGGCAAGCCTGCTAACAGCCTTCCCGCATAGCCACTTACCCGCTACTCGCTACCGCCGGACCCGCCTTGACAGTGCGGGGCCACGCACCTAGCATGCCCGCTGCCAAATCAAGAGTGCACAGGCACCCCCATGCAAGCCATTCGCCAATCCGTGGCCACCGATTTCGGGGCCGTGAACCAACTCATTATCGACGAACTACATTCAGACGTCGGCCTGGTGGAGAGCATCGGGCACTATATCGTGGATGCGGGCGGCAAACGCATCAGGCCGCTGCTGGTTCTTCTAATGGCCCGCGCACTGGACGGCATCGACGAAAGCCATCGGCAATTTTCCGCCGTCATCGAGTTTATTCACACCGCCACCCTGCTCCACGACGACGTGGTGGATGTATCTACCCTGCGCCGGGGACGGCAGACAGCCAATGCCAAGTGGGGTAACGCACCCAGCGTGCTGGTCGGCGACTTCATCTACTCCCGCGCCTTCCAGCTTATGGTGCGCATGCAGAATATGGACATCATGCAGCTGATGGCGGACACCACCAACCTGGTCGCCGAGGGCGAAGTGCTGCAATTGGAAAACGCGGGTGATCCCGACTGCACCGAGGACGCCTACTTCGAGGTCATCAAGCGCAAGACCGCCGCCCTGTTCCAGGCCGCCACCCAGGGCGCAGCGTTGTTGTCCGGGGCGGACCGGAACACGATCGATGCCTGCAGCGCCTACGGCTATCACCTGGGCATGGCATTCCAGTTGATCGACGACGTGCTCGACTACAGCGGGGAGTCCGCCCAATTGGGCAAGCACATCGGGGACGACCTGGCCGAGGGTAAACCGACGCTACCGTTGATCCGGGTAATGCAGACAGCGCCCGACCCCGAGGCGAACATAGTGCGCGAGGCGATTCGGCAAAAGAGCGCGGACAAACTCGCCACCATCAGCGACCTGATAGCCGGGACAGACGCGCTGGACTATACCCGCGCGGCGGCCATGGGGCACCGCGACAAGGCGCAGCAGTCCCTGGCCATACTCGAAGAACAGGGCCGACTCGTAGAACAGGCTCACCTGCTGCGGCTGCTGAAACTGGCAGTGGACAGAAACACCTAGCGCGAGCGACTCCCGCGTGACCCGGTTCACAGACTGACCCGCCAACTGCGACAACGATCACACTTTCGCAAGGTCATGCCCGACTGTCGCCCACGCCAAGCTGCGCTTATCTAGACTTGTCACTAACAAACAAGCAGATAAACGCAGGATTCGGAACCATGCTACGAGCTATTCTCATCGTATTTATAGGCATCGCCTTGTCAGCCTGTCGCAGCGGCGATGACGTCTCAAGTACCGGCGGAGTACGCCTGACCAGCAACAAGGCAACAAGTGCTTCCAGCGCCCCGGCCAAGCAACACAACACGACCAGAGAGGCGACAAAACTGCCTGCGCCCGCCCCTGCACCCGCACCGGTGGAACAACAAGCCACGACATCCAGCCCGGTTTACACCTCACAACCGGTTACGGCGCCCGAAGCCGCCGACCCGATCAGCCACCAGCCGGTCACTCTGGAGTGGACCATTCCCATGCACCGGGAGAACGGCGACCAGCTGAGCGCCAGTGAACTGAACGGTTATATTATCGAGTTCGTCAATCAGTCCGACCCTGGCGCGGTAGATCAGGCCTATGTCGAGGGTGGGCAAATCAGTACCCATTTGCTCAGCCTGCCCCCGGGCTCCTATCGCTTTCGGGTGATCGCCGTCGACAACAACGGCCTGACCAGCAACCCCTCGGATTGGGTCAACGCCGACCTCGTCTAGCCTTCCGCGGGGCCCTGGCGGCCGCCGACAGCCCCCGTTTTCCTACTAATTCACATTTTACATACAGGACATTCTTGCTAGAATGGCTGCAATCGGCCTACTATCATATAAGAGTCATTTATTTCTTATATTTCAATAATCTATAAGCCGATTCTAAGCTAATACATCCCACAGCAGGACATGCCATGGGTCGCGACACCAAAGCCAGCCACCCCCTGACGTCAAAATCGGCGGTGCGAGCCATGCCCAGGCCCCTGCAACAGGTGCGCGAGCTGGTACTGGATACGCTGCAGGTGCATTTGGCCCAGGTCATGTCCAATTGCGACGACACCTTTTTCGAGCTGTCCGGAAAATCGGCCTCCAATAGCGAACAAAACCTTTATTTCGAGTCCATGCGCGAGGTTCGCGCCCGGAAGGATTCTATTCTCAGCGAGTGCCGTCGCCAGCTTTACCAGGTTTTTGACCAGCAACTTCTACACGACACCCCGGCCCAGGTGCCGGAAAGCCTGGTGCAGGACGGCCTCAGCCTGGTCGCAGACGACGATATCGAGCAGGATGTCGCCCTGTCTTCGATGGTTTCCAAGGCTCGGGCCAGCAACCAGGAGGCGCTATACCACATCAAGTGTCGTATCGACGCCCTCATCCCAGGTTTCCAGGCAGGCGATCAAAACAATCCGCTGGACCCCGAGGCCCTGTGCAAATCCTTTAAACAGGCCACCGCCGACCTCGATCTCGACATCGTGGCGCGTATTGTGCTGTTCAAACAGTTTGACCGCGAGGTGATCGCCGGCCTGCCCGACATATACCAGGCCGCCAACGAATTGCTCATCGAGGCCGGCGTCCTGCCCACCATCAAGAGCAGCGTCAAAAAACAGGCATCGGCGTCCCCGACCAGCCAGGCGACCCCGCCAGAGGCACAGCCTCCCGCCGCCGAAACCCCGGCGAGCGATTTTGGTTTAGCGCAGCTAGGCTCCTTGATGAACAGCCTGCACAAACTGAGCATTCAACCCGCATCTTTTATTCCTCGATACAGTGCTCGCAGCGGCCCCGTCGTCACCCAGGAAGAGCTGCTTCGACTGCTCGCCGAGTTGCAGGCATCCATTAGCTATGAGGAGATACTGCACCAGCAGACCCAGGATATTCGCAGCGCCCTCAAACAGATTATGGCGTCAATGGATGAGGTCGGCAGCCCGGATCACGCCCTTGATTCACCGGACGAGGATGTCATCAACCTGGTTGCCATGTTCTTTGATTTCGTTCTCAATGATCCCGCCCTGCCGCTTTCCTTCCAGGCGCTGATCAGCCGCTTACAACTTCCCATCCTCAAGCTGGCCCTGAGAGACGCCGATTTTTTCGACACCAACCGCCATCCCGCCAGAATCCTGATCAACGATATCGCCCGCCTGGGCGTGGGATGTGACGATACCAATCCGGGGAAACAGGACCTGGTGGTCGTGGCCATCGAGGAGATCATCCAGGCTATTCACGACAACCCCGGGGCAGATGCCACATTATTCGAGGCCATGTGCGGCAAGCTACAGGCCGTGGCGAGTAAACAGCAACACAAGGCCGAGTTGATCGAGAAACGCGCCCGTGAAACCGCCAGCGGACAGGCCAGGACCGAGGCCGCCAGGGACAAGATACGCCAGGAGTTGCAGCAACGCCTCAAGGATACCGAACTCCCCGAGCCCATCGGCAAATTCCTGGTCGAGGACTGGCAGAACGTCCTGCTGATGACCTACCTCAAGCAGGGGGAAAACAGCGCCGAGTGGATCGAGACATTACAGCTGGTTGACGACCTGATCTGGAGCGTCGGCGACCACGACGATGATAAGTCCAGGGCTCGTCGCGCCAGGCTCCTACCCGCCCTGGGTGAAAGCATTCGCAAAGGGCTGAGAAAAACCGTGGCAAATAAAGCTGAACGGGAGGCCATCGCCGGGGTCATCGACAATATTCACGGCCTGCTGCAGCAAGGCAGGGCAGATGAAGTGCGCTACGACGCCTTGCAGCCCGAGCGGGAAGAAGCTCTCCAGGTCGAGCAACAGGCACAAAAAAGCTGGCAGGAAATGTCCGCGGTAGAGCGCCAGCAAGCCAAGCAGGAACGTATCACCTACGACAATATTCGCAAGGTAGACGCCCTGGAACCGGGCACCTGGATGATCTTTGTCGACCCCGCATCCGGCGATAGTCTGCGCTGCAAGTTAGCGGCCAGGCTGGAAGAAACCGACTCCTTCATTTTCGTCAATCGATTCGGCTTCAAGTCACTGGAAAAAAAGCGCAAGGATGTGGCCCACGAGCTACAGCTAAACAGGGCGACGGTGATCGACAGCCGTCCGCTATTCGACCGCGCATTCAGTAAAATTGCCTATAGCCTCAAGGAAATGGGCCAGGCCGCGACCAGCTGAGCCCACGCTGAATATCGACATCAACAAACTATTGCCAAGGCCGGTTAGTTTATGTGGGACAACGGAGTCAATTTTCTTAACTATGCGGCCGGCGCAATCGCATTCACTATACTTTTCTGGCTGCTGCTTACCCGCCGCTATCGGTCCTTTTACCCCCTGACACTGTCCATCGCCGCCCTGATAACCGCGGCGAGAATGGCAACGGTCATTGTGCAAGCCGGGCTCGACCTCACGCCGCTGGCGCTGTTTGCTTTCGATTTGCTGTTCTATACCTGCTGGTACTGGGCTATATTCGGCATGGTCTATAAATTGACCGGCGCCCGCCTGCCGCGATGGATGGCTGCGGCCTCTATCGGCCTGGTCCTGCTGATCGGCAGCATAGCAGCCGCTTCCACCATCTCCAGCGACCAGATTACAGTCATCTACGCCAGTGAAATGATCACCTGGGCAAACCTGCTACTGGCGGTGTTCGGCATCGTACTGCTGGAGCAGCTCTATCGAAACGTGAGCACCACGGCCCGCCATGGGATCAAGTTTTTCTCGCTGGGGCTGGCCGGCTTGTTTATCTACGAAATCTACCTGTTCTCGCAGATCCTGGTATTCCAGTCTATTCCCTCCGCCGGCTGGAACGCCCGTGGCGCCATCTACGGCATTGCCGGGGTATTCCTGATCGCAACCCTGTCCAAAACCGATGACGTCCCCCAGGTCAGCCTGTCTCGCAATATGGTGTTTTACACCACGGGCCTGCTCAGCGCCGGCATCCTGCTCTTTCTCATGTCGGCTGTCGGTTACTACATAAAAATATACGGCCAGGACTGGGGCGCGGCATTCCAGCAGGTGCTCACGTTTACCGGCATTGTCGGCCTGGTGATTATAAGCACCGTGCCGAGGCTGCGGGCATCTGCCCTTGTAATCGTCAACAAGCACTTCTTCAGCCACAAATATGACTACCGCACCGAGTGGTTAAAGCTGATTAAAATGCTGTCGCGCCCCCTGGACCAGGAAGATTTGCAACAACGCGCCATCAAGGCGATGATCAGCGTATTCCACAGCCCCGGGGCAATACTCTGGCTGCGCAGCAACTCGCGCTTTGAGCCTGTGGCGGCCTACCCCGGTGCCGTGCCGCGTAATGCCAGCGAGCCCGCCGACTCGGAATTTATCCACATACTCAACAACCAGGAGTGGATATTCGATGCCAGGGAGCAGCGATTCCCGCAGGATCGCAGCCTACCGGAATGGGCGACCCACATAGATAATTTATGGATTATCGTGCCCCTGCTCAATGAAAACGATCTACTCGGGTATATCGGTCTACTGGGTGAGAACAAGACAGGCAGCCTCACCTGGGAGGATCTCGACCTGCTCAAGACGGTGGGCCGACAGATTGCCAGCTACCTGGCCCGGCACCAGGCCGGCGAATTGCTGGCGCAGTCCCGCCAGTTTGACGCCTACAACAAGTTGACCGCATTTATTATGCACGACCTCAAAAACCTGATTGCGCAACAGGCGCTGGTCGTCGAGAATGCCGCCAAGCACAAGGAAAACCCGGCATTTATTGAAGACATGATCAACACCATCGATAATTCGGTCGAGCGCATGAGCAACTTACTGGGTAAAATGCAGCGCCGGGATCCCATGCCGGCCAAGGCGCTGGACCTGGAACAAGCGCTAATAGAAGTCATTAAAAAATGCAGTGACGTGCGCCCGGCGCCTACCTTACGACTGGAACAGCGGGGCTTAAAAGCAAAAGCCGACCGCGACAACCTGATCATGGTTCTCTCCCACTTGATCAGGAACGCCCAGGATGCCACCCCTGAAACCGGTTTTATCGATGTTCGTCTTGTGAAAAGCGGTGACCGGGCTATCATCGAAGTGGAGGATAATGGCGAGGGGATGAGTGAAGAGTTTGTCAAAGAGCGTCTTTTCAAGCCCTTCGATACCACCAAGTCCGGCAAAGGCATGGGCATCGGCGTCTACCAGGCCCAGGAGTACATACACGCCATCGGGGGCGACATCTCCGTGGTGAGCGAACCCGGGGCAGGCACCACGCTGTCGATTTCAATCCCCCTCGTAGCCAAAGAGCAGGAAGCAGCTTAAGCGATAATGACCGATACAGCAGAGAAAGATATCAAGCCCACACTACTGATCGTCGAGGACGATGTCGGCCTGCAGAGCCAGTTACGCTGGCACTTCGAACACTACCACGTCGTGCAAGCCGAAAACCGGGAGGCCGCAATTGCGGCTGTGCGCAAGGAAGAGCCCAGCGTGGTGCTGCAGGATCTGGGGCTCCCCCCGGATGACGAAGGCGTCGAAGAGGGCTTCGCCTGCGTCAGGGAAATTCTGGCCATCTCCCCCAACACCAAGATTGTGGTTATTACCGGGCACCACGAAACCGAAAACGCAGTCCGCGCGATCGCCATGGGCGCCTACGATTTTTACGAAAAACCGGTTAACACCGACACCCTGGACCTGATCGTACAACGGGCCTTTCGCATTCATGAGTTGGAGCACAAGAACCGGCGCCTGCAACTCGAATACCAATCACCGCTCGAGGGCATCATCGCCTCCGATGCTGTCATGATTCGTATTTGCCAGACCCTTGAAAAAATTGCCCCCACCAATGTCACATGCCTCATACTGGGGGAGAGCGGCACAGGTAAGGAAGTACTGTCCAAGGCCGTCCATCGGCTCAGCCCCCGGTGCGAGTCCAGATTTGTCGCGATAAACTGTGCGGCCGTGCCGGAAAACCTGATGGAAAGCGAGCTGTTCGGCTACGAACGCGGCGCCTTCACCGGCGCCAATAAGCGCACCATCGGCAAAGTCGAGGCCGCCCATGGAGGCACCTTGTTCCTGGACGAGATTGGCGATATGCCCCTGTCGTTACAGGCGAAGCTGCTACGCTTCCTGCAAGAGCGCGAAATCGAGCGCCTCGGCGGGCGAGACGTAATTCCCGTCGATGTTCGCGTCGTCTGCGCCACCAACAAGAATCTCGAGGAAATGGTCGCCGAAGGCAGTTTTCGCGAAGACCTTTATTATCGCATCAGTGAAATCGTTATCGAGATTCCACCGCTTCGCGAGCGAGAAGGTGACCGGATATTGCTGGCCAGGCACCTGTTACAAAAGTTTTCCAGTGAGCACAGTAAAATCGTTACCGGCTTTACGGCTGAAGCCGCATCCGCCACCGAGGCCTACCACTGGCCGGGAAATATTCGCGAGATGGAAAACAAGATTCGCAGGGCGGTCATTATGTGCGAGGGTAAAATGCTCACCGCTCGAGATCTTGGCCTCGCCGAGGATGACGGCCTGTCGATCAACCTTCGACAGGTTCGCCTGGAAGCCGAAAAGGCCGCGATCAACAAGGCGCTCACTTTCACTTCTGGCAACATCTCCGCCGCGGCCAAGTTGTTGGGGGTAACCCGGCCAACACTCTACGACCTCGTCAAGAAGTACCGCATACAACTCGTCGGCGACTAAACCGGCAACGACCTGTAAGGGAGCTTTCTCATTGGCCGTCCCAGGCACGCTATCAGTTAAAGTACTGCAAATTGTCTCTGCCCGCGTAATAGTCCTGTCCCTTGCCCTCTCGGGTTTATTTGCCTGTGGCGCGCCAGACCCGGTAGAGCAATCCAAAATACACCTGAAACAATCAGAGGCATTCCAGCAACAGGGGCAATACCGTGCCGCATTGATTGAATCCAGGAATGCCCTGCGTTTCAACACTCGCGACATGAATGTCTGGCTGCAAAGAATCGAGCTCTTCAACCAGCTTGGACGCTATTCTTCAGCCCTTGAACTGATCGACAAATTTGGCCCCAACCATCCGGTGCTGGTGCTGGAAAAAGCCAGCGCACTCAACGCGGTAAAAAAACACCGCTCCGCACTGGAAGTATTACAAAACACCAAAGCGACATTCGACAAATCCCAGACCAGCTACTTTCACCTATACAGGGGACAGGCCCACGCGGGCATGGGTAAGCTGGAACAGGCACGCCTCGAATTCCAGAAAGCGGCAACCGGGGATGCGAGTGTCGAGGCCATGCTCGGGATAGCCCGCATTGAAGCTCTTTCGGCTGACAGTGAGACCGCCATGGTCATTCTCCGGCGGGTCATTGCGAACCACCCGGAAAACACCAGCGCATTGATACTGGCGGCAGAAATAGCCCACTACAACAAAAACTACGGCGAGGCGGAAGACTATTACAGCGCGGCGCTTTCCTACCTTCCCACCACTGACATCATGTTACCGGAGCGCCTGAAAACCCTGCAGGGTCTGAGTCGCGTGCTAACAATGTTAAACCGCTCCCATGAGGCACTGGTTTATAAGCGTATACTCGCCGGCCATATGCCCGAACACGTCCTGAGCCGTGATCGCCTGCAGCAAAACATCCGCCGGATCAAGGAAGGCAAGCTCGACGAGGCGGAGGAAGACCTGCTGGCAATGATCGAAGCGGGCACTGACGCCCAGGCCGGCACATTGCTGGGCATCGTGAATTACATGCAAGGGGACCTTAACGAGGCGTCCGACCTGCTCACGACTTATCTGGACCCTGAAACCGCCAACAGCCAGGCACTGCAACTTTTAGTCAGCGCAAAGTTTCAGATGGACGAAATCGACCAGGTTCTCGCCATACTGGGCCCCGAGGTGCAGTCCCGCGAAGATGACGCCTCGATTCTGGGACTTTATGGCCTGGCAATGCTTGCCAAAAACGACCTCGCGGGGGCCAAGTACGTTAAACGCGCCCTGAAAATCGACCCCGGCAACAGCCGGCTGCGGCTGGCATTGGTTTCCTATTACCAACAGCAGGGCCAAGCAGAAATGGCTCTGAAACAAGCCCGGCTTGCCTATG
>JAUXCW010000178.1 GCA_030618705.1 Gammaproteobacteria bacterium
GACAACCAGAAACCCGCTTCGGTGACGGCCAGGGGGTCACCTGCCAACACCACGAAGAGTGCCAGCAGCAAAACATGGGACGACGAGGTTTCACGACCGTACTGACGCGCCGCAAGGTAAACCAACACCATGGCCAGTGCCCGGGTCGTGGGTACGGAAAACCCGGCCAGGGCCGCGTAGAAAGCTGCCAACAACACCGCGCCCAGAGCGGCAAAGCGCTGTGCGGATCCCGTCTGCACCCATCGAGGTCGGCAACTCGCCAACGCGTACACCAACCAATACCCCAGCACCGCGCACAGGCCGATGTGGAGTCCGGAGATAACCATCAGGTGGGAGGTGCCCGTGCGAGCGAGAATATCCCGCTGCCGGGCATCGAGCTGCCGCTTGTCACCGATCGCCAGGGCCGCCGTCAGTGCAAGACCGGGGCCGGGCTCCAGGCGATTTTGCAACTGAACCCGGTACCATTGCCGAATCCCCGACAGGTAGCGAGCACCGCGACCCAGCGAGTGGTTGTGCGGATTTTCGACCACCTTGCCGCTGGCGCCGACACCACGGGACAGTAGCCACACCCGGTAATCGAAACCGCCGGGATTGGCCATGCCCCTGGGCCGCCGCAGGCGCACGGATAATTGCCAGCGCTGGTTGGCCTCGATCGCGGGCCCTCGATACCAGGACAGGCGAAGTAAGAGCGGCCGCGAAAGCGGCAGTGGCCGGCCCTCGAATTGCGCGCTTTGCGCCTCGAATTCAAAGCGTGTGCGGCTGAACCCATCACCATTGTCGATATGCTGAGGCAAGCCCGTGACAATCCCTCGCACCACGATTTCACGGTCCTCCCAGGACTTCGGGATTTCCGTCGCCAGCACATGGTGCCCATAGCCGATGTGCCATCCCAGGCCGAGCAGGAAGTATCCGGCCCAGGCCAGGCGACGGCTCCACAATAGAACCACGGCCAGGGTGAAGAGACTGGCGAGATAGCGGCTATCGGGTAGTTGCGGCAAAAAGATAGTGGCAAAAATACCCGCTGCAAACAGCAGAATGCTTACCCTAGCTTGTTGCATTGAATCCATTCATAATTAGTCTCCCTTCCGTGGGATATGAACATCGTCAAACTCTGCACGAGATGGCGATATTGTAATGCTTTTAACCGCGCCTGCCTCTATAGCTGGCGCATAATGCCCGGCAATTTGTTGGCCGACAAACCACTTGATTTGTCTGCCACCGACGCTAACAGGGATCCAATGCCTCGCAAATTTTTCCAGCGCCTGCTACCGCCAAGGGAAAAAATACAGCAGAACCGGCATTTGCGGGTGCTCGGCGATAGCTTGCACGATACCAACCTCTGGCATCTCAATCGCCAATCGACATCCCTCGCCGCATTGATTGGTATTTTCTGTGCCTTTATGCCCATCCCCATGCAAATGCTGTTAGCGGCGGTACTGGCCATCCTGCTCCACGCCAACCTGCCGCTATCGGTGGTACTGGTCTGGATTTCCAACCCGCTCACCATGCCGCCCATGTTTTACGGGACGTACAAGCTCGGCGCCTGGCTGATGGACATTGCGCCGGGAAAAATCAACCTGGAGATGTCGCTGGAAAACCTGCTGGCCAATATTGCGGTGATCTGGCAGCCCCTGCTACTGGGAAGTGTCATTTGTGGGTTGGTATTCGGCGGCCTGGGCTATTTTTGCGTCCGCCTGCTGTGGCGAATCGCCGTGGCCAGGCAATGGCAACAGCGCGCCCTCAAACGCAAACTCAAAAACGATCATTTGTCGTAGCGCAGCACCTCGGCGGGCAGAAGTCTGCTGGCGCGCCAGGCCGGGTAAAGCGTCGCCAGCAGGGTCAAGCCCAGTGCGGTGCCGCACACCAGGGCAATATCCTCCAGGCGAATATCCGCCGGCAGGTAGGTCACCGGATAGACCTCCGACTTGAGAAACTGGTAATCCAGCAGACTCTCCAGGCCCTGTACCATGCTGGTGACATTGAGCGCCAGCAGTATTCCCACTGCCGCACCCGCCACGGTGCCGATCAAGCCGATCACCAGTCCCTGGAATACGAAGAGCTTCAGGATATCCGACTGGGCCAGGCCCATGGTCTGGAGTATGGCGACGTCCCCTTGCTTGTCCCGCACCACCATGATCATCGCGGTGACGACATTGAACGCGGCGACCGCAACGATAATAAACACCAGCAGGGAAACCAGCTTTTTTGATAGCTGGATTGCCTCGAACAGATTGCCGTGGCTGCGCATCCAGTCCTGCACGTACATGCCGGGGGGGAGTTCCGGCAACAAGTCGTGGGCTATCCGCCCCGCCGCCATCAGATCCGTCACCTTGATCTGTACGCCGTGCACCACCGGCCCCAGTTTACCGATTTGCTGGGCGAAGCCGAGGGGGGTATACACCATAAAATTATCGATCTCGGTATGGGAAGCATAGATTCCCGCAACCCGCGCCCGATAGATCTCGGGAACCAGTTTGCTGCCGTTCCGGTTGCCACTGGCGGGGATCACCACGGCGATAGTCTGCCCCGTTTCTACCCCCAGCTTTTGTGCTTGCAACTGGCTCAGAACGACTTCATTGCCCGCCGGTTCCATATGCCGGAAGTCTCCTTCCACCATGGTCTCCTCGACGATAGACAGGGCCGCCTCTCGCTCAGGGATTACGCCGTGCAGCAAGACCGCCTGCGCACGGTTGCCGATCATCAGCATCGCCTGTAACTGCACATAGGGGGCGGCACCGATAACCTCGGCGGAACGCTCGGCAATATCCACCACCTCCGGCCACTGCTCTATCCCCCCGGGGGAATTTATACTCGCATGGGGAACCATGGCGAGGATGCGAACACGCATTTCCTTATCGAAGCCGTTCATCACCGACAGCACCAGGATCAGCAGCGCGACCCCAAGAGCCAGGCCGAAGGCCGAGACCCGGGACAGGAAAGCCACCAGTGGCGAACCCTTGCGGGCGGTGCCGTAACGCAGGCCGAGAAAGACTGACAGCGGATAGAACAAGATCAATGCCCCTCGACGGCCACCAGACGACCGTCAATAAGCTGTAGCACCCGATGCACCTCCGAGCGCAACTCGAAGTCGTGGGTGACGATCACCAGCGAAATACCCAGAGAGGTATTGAGCTGCCATAACAAGGCCTGGATGGTATCGGCGGTTTCCTTGTCCAGGTTGCCGGTAGGTTCGTCCAGCAGCACGCAGGCGGGCCGGGTGACCAGTGCGCGCGCAATGGCCACTCGCTGGCGCTCCCCACCGGACAACTCGGCCGGCTTGTGCTCGACCCGGTGGCCGAGACCGACCTGTTCGAGAATTGCCATCGCCTCATGCCGCGCCTTTTTTACCGGCTCGCCGCGAATAAGCAAGGGCATGGCGACGTTCTCCAGCGCGGAAAACTCGCCCAGCAAGTGATGGAACTGGTAGACGAAGCCCAGCGCGCGATTGCGAAGACGAGCCCGGGCACTGTTGTTCAGTGAACTCATCACCTCTCCGCCCACCCTGACCTCGCCGCTGCTCGGTTGATCGAGGCCGCCGAGAATATTCAACAGGGTCGATTTGCCGGATCCCGAGCGGCCGACGATCGCCAGGCGCTCTCCCGGGGCGACATGGAGATCGATGTCGCGCAAGACCTCCACGGGTTGTGGCCCCTGATCGTACACCTTGCTTACGCCATGACAGGATAGTGCCGCCTGCGGTTCAATTACGGGTTTATTCATAACGCAACACCTCAGCGGGTTGAATCTGGCCCGCCCGCCAGGCCGGGTAGATGGTCGCCAATAGTGTCAACACCAGGGAACCCACCACGGTCCACAGCACATCGTTCCAATCCAGTCTCGACGGCAATGTGGTGATAAAATACACGGTCGGATCAAACACCTGGAATTGCAACAAGCCCTCGAGTGCCGCCACCACATCACCGACATGCAGCGCCAGCGGAACGCCGAACAACACACCGAGCGCCACGCCGAGCAATCCGATACTGAGGCCCTGGACCAGGAACAAACCCAGCACCTGCCCCGCGCTGGCACCCATGGTGCGCAATACGGCGATGTCGGAGCGCTTGTCCATCACCATCATGGTGAGAATGGAAACAATATTGAACGCCGCCACGGCGACGATGATAAAAAGCATCAGGGCAACCATGATCTTCTCCATCTTGACCGCCTGGAACAGGCTGCCCTGCAGGCTACTCCAGTCCTTGAAACGGTATTCCGGCGGCAGTTGGCTGGCCAACTCGGAGAGGATGGTCCCGGCGCGGTAGATATCGTCGAACTGTAACTGGATACCCTGCACCCCCTCACCCATGGCGAACAGCCGTTGGCCGTCTCGCAGGTGAATAAATGCCTCACTGGCATCCAACTGGGCGCCCACTTCGAACACGCCGACCACGTTAAAGCGCCGCATGCGCGGGAATATCCCCACCGGGGTAACGCTGACCCGGGGCAATACGATGGTGACCTGGTCACCGACGGTGACCCTGAGGCGGCGAGCCAGGATCGACCCGATAACGATATTGAACTCACCCGACTGCAAATCCAGCAGGCTGCCCACCAGCATATAGTCTTCCACCAGCGACACGCGCTGTTGCAGCTGTGGATCGACGGCAGACAATTCGATACCACGCACCGTGCCCCCACGATTGGCCAGGGCCTGGCCACGAATATACGGAGCAGCGCCCAGCACGGATTCGTGTTGCTCCAACTGCTGCTGCAATGCCACCCAGTCGGTGAGCGCGTAATGCGTCGACTCGACGAAGCCATGGGGCAAAAAGCGCAGGATACGTCCCTTCAATTCCCCCTCGAAACCGTTCATCACCGAGGTCACGGTGATCAGTGCCGTCACCCCGAGCACCAGCCCGATCAGGGAAAACCAGGAGATAAAGGACAGAAATTGATTGCGCCGTCGCGAGCGCAAATAGCGCAAACCGGCAAAAAGCAGGAAGGGTTTATACATTCAGATCCTAAGGTCTAACTCCCAGGGCAGGTCGTATCGGTGGTTTCTGTGCGCCCTTGCACGCTGATACGAGGGGCCCATGCTACACTAACTGAAGGAATATTGCAGAGGGAACCGTCCCATGAAACCGTACTCAATCCGCAGCCTCGCTGTCGTTTTGCTGCTGGCAGCGCCGACACTCCAGGCAGAGATCATCAAAATACCGGTGGGCCAGCAAAAAAGCGCCCAGTCCGACATCCAGTTACCCCCCCACGGCGAATCGCAAGCCGCGGTGAAAGCGCGCTACGGTGATCCGCTCAAGTGGACACAAGCGGTGGGCGAACCGCCGATCAGTCGCTGGGAGTATGCGGATTTTTCCGTTTATTTCGAGCACGACCACGTGGTCCATGCGGTGCTGATGGGCACCGCGAAAGCCGCTCACTAGTCGGTGCCCGATATGCTTCTTATCCTGCACCCGGATATCGACCCCCAGGGTCGCGAGTACCAGGAAACCTGGCGCTATTTACAAAACCTGCCAGGCATCGAGGTGCGCCGGCACCAGGTGCTCGGGGAAATTCAGTCGCTGACCGAAATCTATCTGTTAGGCGACACCCATGCCCTGGAAGCTTCCCAGATCGAGAGCCTGCCCGCGGTCGAACGGGTCGTGCGCATCTCGGAAGCCTACCGCATACTCGGCCGCCACAGTGACCAGCAACGACAAAGCGGCTTCCGCTACAACGGTGTGGAGTTCAGCCAGGACAGCTTCCACGTCTTTGCCGGCCTGTGCGCCGTGGATACCGCCGAGCACGTGGAATTGATGCTGCAGGCACTGCAGGCGAACGGCCAGCAGTGCACACGCATGGGCGCCTACAAGCCACGAACCAACCCCTATTCCTTTCAGGGCCACGGCGCACAGTGTCTGCCCTGGGTGTTTGAGCTGGCCGGCAAATATGGCATTCGGGTCATCGCGATGGAGGTGACTCACGAGAGCCACATCGAAGAAATCGATGCCGCCCTGGAAGCCGCCGGCCGCCCTACCGGCGTCATCCTGCAAATCGGCACCCGCAATATCCAGAACTTCGAACTGCTCAAGGTCATCGGCCGGCAAAACACCTATCCCGCGCTGTTGAAACGCGGCTTCGGCATCAGCCTGGATGAATCCCTCAACGCCGCCGAGTACCTCGCCAGCGAGGGCAATTCCCGGGTCATTTTCTGCCTGCGCGGGATGAAATCGGAATTCGGCCACCCCCACCGCAACCTGGTGGATTTTGCCCAGGTGCCGGTGCTGAAGCGCCTGACCCGGATGCCGGTGTGCATCGACCCCTCCCATTCCGTCGGCACCCGGGATGTGGCACCGGACGGTATACTCGACCTGGCCCATGCAACAGCCCAGGGCGTGATCGCCGGCGCCAATATGGTACTGGTGGACTTTCACCCGCGACCGGAGCGTGCGCTGGTCGACGGGCCACAAGCGCTGTTGCTCGATGAACTGCCTCGCTACCTGGCGGATATCGAGTTGGCGCGGGAAACCTACCTGAAGCGACAAGCTATCTGGGCCGGGTAGCCGCCATGATTATCATCGGCCACCGCGGGGCGCGTGGTGAAGCGCCGGAAAATACCCCGGGTGCGTTCGAGTTTGCCCTCGACAAGGGCGTTACGCATTTCGAGCTGGACCTGCGACTGAGTGCCGACGGCATCCCGATGGTGATCCACGACGCGACGACCAAACGTACCTGCGGCGCGAAACTATCGGTGGAGCAGACCGGGGCCGCAGAACTGTGCGCCCTCGATGCGGCGAGCACAGATAACTGGCACCGACGGGAACCCGTCCCCAGCCTCGAACACCTGTTGCCCCTGTTGGAACGCAGCGAATCGGTGCAGCTGGAAATCAAATCAGACCGCCCTGCCCGGCTGGATAAATTGATCAGGGCGACCCGGCAGTTGTTGTGCCACTGCGACACGCAACGCTATACCTTCACCTCATTCGATAAACGCGCACTGCGCCTGGCAAAACAGATGGCACCGAAATTTCGCCGCGGCCTGGTCAGCGACAAACGCTTTGTCGACAATATCGCCAGTGCCCGTCGCCTCGGTTGCTCACTGCTGGTCTATCACTATAAAGTTCTTTCTCAAAGGCAGATCAGCCGGGCACAGGAAAGCGGCCTGGAGGTATCGTGTTACACCGTGAATGACCTGGCGGAAATCAAAAAACTACGGG
>JAUXCW010000005.1 GCA_030618705.1 Gammaproteobacteria bacterium
TACTCTTTCGAACACAATCCCCAGTGGCAGTACAAATGGTCCGGGCAGGAACAAATTTTGGATTACCAGAAGCATGTGGTAGACAAACACCGTCTGCGCGACTATATCCGCTTTGGCCAGGAAGTCAGTTCGGCGACATACGATGAGCGTGCCGGGCGCTGGCGGGTCACGACGCGACAGGGTGATGCGTTCGACTGCCAGCACTTCATCAGTGCAGTGGGTCAGCTGCATCGGCCCCGCTTTCCGGATTTTCCCGGTAGGGGTAGCTTCAAGGGCGTCTGTTTTCACTCCGCAAAATGGAATCATGAGGTCGACCTCGCGGGTAGACGCGTTGCGGTTATCGGTAATGCCGCAAGCGCCCTGCAGTTTATTCCGCAAATTGCGGACAGGGTGAAATCCCTGGTGGTGTACCAGCGTAGCGCCAATTGGGTGCTGCCCAAACAGGATCGCCCGTACAAGCCCTGGGAGCAGCGCCTGTCCGATAAATTTCCCTTTATCGCCAAACTCTACCGTTTTAAAATCTGGCTTCGCGGCGATGGCTTGTACTACCAGCTCATGCGCGGTAATTCTCTTCTGGGCCGGCTTCAGAGCTGGCTCAGTTTGAAAAACATGCGACGCTACATCAAAGACCCTGTGCTCCAGCAGGCGCTGACTCCGGACTACCCGATTGGCGCCAAGCGGGTACTCTTTTCGGATGATTACTACCAGGCCCTGGCGCGGGATAATGTCGAGCTGGAAACAACGGCGATAAAGCAGATTACCGCTACCGGTATCACCACAGTGGATGAGCACAGTGAAAACTACGATGCCATCATCTTCGGTACCGGCTTCAAGTCCAATCCCTTTTTGGCATCTATGGATATTCGCGGATCGGGCGGGCAGCTGCTCAGCGAGCACTGGCGTCAGGGCGCCTATGCCTACCTGGGCATGACGACACACGGATTTCCCAACCTGTTTATGCTCTATGGGCCCAATACCAACCTGGGACACAGTTCCATTATATTGATGATCGAGGCCCAGACCGACTATATCGTTCGCTGCATCACGCGTATGGATAGTGAAGCCTGGGCCAGCATCGAGGTGCGTGATGCCCCGGAGCAGGACTTCAATAATAAACTACAGGCCCGCCTGGGCAGAATGGCCTTTTCCGCGGTCGAGGCCAGCTGGTATATGGATGCCGGAAGAATCACCAATAACTGGGCGGGCAGTACCCTGGAGTACGCGCTCAGATTGCGCAAGGTAAATTGGCAGTGCTTTGATAAAGTATCGGTCTAGCGATTATTCACTTCGGCAAGGATGTGTACTCCGGTACTTCGCCATCCCGAAGAAAGGCGTTTCCGGGCGTTCATTCCACAAGCACTGTCTTTCGATTAATTTCCACTCGAACAGGAGCCGTAATGATCGAGCCGCTTTATAAATCACGCCCCGTGGCGCCCGCGCCGGCCAGCTTGGAAACCGTCAGGGTAAACGACTTTATTACCCTGGCCGAAGGTTTTTCCAATTGCTACCTGATACAAACCCCGGAGGGCAATATCCAGCTCAACGCGGGTATGAGTATCGAGGCGCCGATCCAGAAGCGGAACTTCGACGCGATCTCCAGCGCGCCGCTGGTATACCTGATCCTGACCCAGGGCCATGTCGACCACGTCGGTGGCGTACAGTACTTCCGCGATCACAATCCGGGGCTGCAGGTCATTGCGCAGGCCGGCAACCCCGAGCACCAGGTCTACGATGCCCGGCTCACGGCCTTCCGCGGGGCCCGCTCCGCCTTCGCCTTCGCCGAACGTATCATGGACTATATCGGCTACGCCCAGGCGCAATGCGGTGAATTGCCCGAGCAGGATGCGCCGACCCCGGACATACTGTTTCAGGACACCCAGGAATTGTCGCTGGGCGGCCTGAACCTCGAGTTGATCGCGGTACCCGGTGCGGAAACCAACGATTCGCTTATCGTCTGGCTGCCCCAGCATAAAATCGTGTTTACCGGCAACCTGTTCGGCTGCCCCTGGGGCCACTTCCCCAACCTGGTCACTATTCGCGGCGATCGCTACCGGGATGCGCTGACCTGCGCCAGGGCGGTGAAAACAGTGATGGATCTGGAGCCCGAGATGGTCTTGTACGGCCACCATGCGCCTATTCGGGGCGGGGCGATTATTCGAGAGGAGTTACAGCGCCTGCACGGCGCGATTCTCCACGTGCACGATGAAGTGGTCAAAGGCATGAACGCGGGCAAGGATATCTATACCTTGCAGCAGGAAATTACCCTGCCACGGGAGTTTGAGGTAGGGGAGGGCTATGGCAAGGTCTCCTGGGGTGTGAAGGCGATCTGGGAAAACTATGCCGGCTGGTTCCACCATGAGTCGACGACGGAGCTCTATTCAATCCCCCAGCGCACCATCCATGCGGATTTGCTGGAGCTTGCCGGAACTGACGCCATTGTGAGCCGGGCACAGCATAAATTCGACACCGGCGAGCCGATAGAGGCTTTGCACCTGCTCGATATCGTCTTCTCCCAGGGACCGGATCATGTCGCCGCTGTCGACCTGGCCATTCAGGTGCATGAGAGCCTGGCGGCACAGAGCGAGAATTTCTGGTTGAGTTGCTGGTTGGAAAACCAGTTGCTGGTGCTGCGGGAAAAAAGCTGAGCCGGCAGTGTATACTGCCGCCAGGAGGAAAAAATATGAGTGCTTTACCCCCTTGTCCACAGTGTGCTTCGGAGTATACCTATGAGGACAGAAACTTGCTGGTATGTCCGGAATGCGCCCATGAGTGGGATCCCGCTGCCGGCGGCGAGGAGGAGAGCGAACCGGTCATCGTGGATGCCAACGGCAATGTATTGAGTGATGGTGATACGGTCACTGTTATCAAGAATCTCAAGGTCAAGGGCTCGTCGCTGGTGGTCAAGGTGGGCACAAAGGTCAAGAATATTCGTCTGGTCGATGGTGATCACGACATCGATTGCAAGATTGACGGCATCGGTGCGATGAAGCTCAAATCGCAATTTGTGCGAAAAGCCCAGGCATAGAAGCGGCGGCCTTCGACAAACCGTTAGAGCGGAGCAGATATCGGATTCATTATTCCGGCAGCAACCTTGGTCCAATGGGAAAAAACCATGACCGAAGAGAAATACCTCTGTGGCGATATAAGCTATACCGCCTGGCGACGCGGCTCCAGTGAATAAGCTTTAGCGCCGTGCCGCCCCGTGAGAGGGGTGGAAAATGTAACAAGGGAGTTCTCTATGCCGTCGATTAAATTCGAGTTTCCCAATGGGGCCGGCGAGATGTTGGCCGGTCGACTTGAGCTGCCGCCGGATAGTGTGCCGGTTGCTGCTTACGCTATTTTTGCACATTGCTTTACCTGTGGCAAAGACAGCGCGGCGGCATCACGTATTAGTCGTGCGCTGGCTGAACGTGGAATCGGGGTGTTGCGCTTCGACTTTACCGGCCTCGGCAACAGCGATGGGGACTTTGCCAATAGCAACTTTTCCTCCAACGTCCAGGATTTACTGGCAGCCGCTGGGCAGCTTGAAGCGGTCTATGCCGCGCCGTCGTTACTGGTCGGTCACAGCCTGGGTGGTGCGGCGGTGTTGATCGCTGCGCCACAATTGGCCTCGGTAACCGCGGTGGTGACGATAGCCGCACCCGCGACGGCCGACCATGTGCGGCATATGTTCTCCAGTGCGGGGGATAGGTTGCAAACGCAAGGGCAGGTGGAGCTGCGTATAGGTACGCGAGAGTTTACCATCAAGCAGCAATTGCTGGACGACCTGGAAAATTACGCCAGTGCGGGCCCCATTCGACACCTCGGCAAACCGCTGCTGATTTTCCATTCGCCCCTGGATGAGGTCGTCTCTATCAATGAAGCCGCGGCGATTTACCGGGCGGCGTCCCAGCCCAAGAGTTTTATCTCACTCGACCGTGCGGACCACCTGCTCAGTAAGAAGGCGGATACGGAGTACGTCGCCGATACCCTGGCGGCCTGGGCCAGCCGCTATCTCGAACTCGTCGAGTATCAGGGAGGGCGCTGGCAGGGCGATGCCCCCGGGGTGGCAGCGAACGAGATTCTGGTGACGGAAGTGGACAAGAAATTCCTCAGTGGCTTGCATAGCGACAGGCACCAGCTGCTCGCCGATGAGCCCGTGCGCTATGGCGGCACCGACCTGGGGCCGTCACCCTACGATTTGCTGTTGATGGCCCTTGGCGCCTGTACCTCGATGACCCTGCGCATGTATGCGACAAAAAAACAGCTGCCGCTGGAGAGCATCGAGGTGCGCCTGCGACACGAGAGAATCCACGCCGAGGATTGTGCGGAGTGTGACGATCGCGAGGGCAGGGTCGAACGGATTACGCGCAGTATTTACCTCGACGGGGAGCTCAGCCCGGAGCAAAAGCAACGCTTGCTTGAAATCGCCGACCGCTGCCCGATTCATCGCACCCTGGGGGGGCAACCGGTTATTGTGACCAGGGCCGACGACTGAGTCGCCCCCTACGAGCCACAGCTGCTGAGGGAGTTGATCCAGGCGTTTATGGTTTCGACGGCTTTATTGTCGATGACATTGCTGGCCAGGGGCGGCATGCGTTGTCCGCCGGTATCCTGCATCCGCAGGGAAATCACCGAGCGGCCGGCATCGCCGGGGATCAACAGACGTGCATCGGCCTGCCCAAGGTCACCGTAGTCGGGGACGGCATTGCATACTCCGCTGTCGCTCAGTGCCGTGCCGAAGCGAAGATCGATCCCCGCGATGGGTCCGCCGGGGCGATGGCAGTTGGAGCAGTTGCTGTGCAGATAGCTCCGTGCCTTGTGTTCTGTGCCGGCCTGTTCGTCATCGAGCCCGGACAGTGATGATTGCAGCAATACCGCCGGGACATCGCCCTCGATATAGCCCAGCTGCTGTAATCGGGCGAGGGAATCCGGGTGTCCAGCACTTTCCGCCGTGTTGAGTTGCAGGGTTTCCAGCCCCAGGCTCCACCCGGCGGCGGCAGTGTGGCATTCCAGGCATTGGCCGCGATCAGGGAAGATATGGCGATAACTCGTGTCGATGGCGGTTTCCACACCCGCCGCGAGGAGCGTGGCGTCTGTTTTATCACTGTTCCACTCGTAGCTGTAACCCGCCCAGCCGCTGAGGTGCTTCATAAACAGGCGCGTTTCGAGAATTTCGTCGCCATAGTAAAAGTGTTTGATCAGCACGCTGCCATCGGGAAAAATGAACTCACCCGCCGCATCGATGCTGATGCGCGTATTATCGGGTATGGCAAAATAACGCTGTTTATCCGCGCCGTCACTCCAGAAACTGCTATTGACCGTATAGGGGACGACGCCCTGTGCGGGGTTTTGTCTGTTCGCCTGGTCGAAACAACCAGTATCAGAAAGCTTGTCGGGGATAAGGCTGTCACCGTCGATACTTGCCGCTGCTATCCGGTAAATACCCGTGCCGTCGCCGCCTTGTAGATCGAGCGCGTATAGCTCGCCATCGTGATCCTCTGCAAAGGAACCCAGGGCCAGCGAGCTGTCGACAAGTTTCACGAAAGTCGAGGGCGCCTCCGGTGCGATCCCATAGACGATGCCGCTACAAAAATCGGCAAAAATATAGTGCCCGGTGAGTGTGCTGTTGGCGCTGCCGCGGTAGACATAACCCCCGGTCACCGAGCAGCCGTCGGTATCGTCGTGGCTATAGTCGATCACCGGAGGTGTTAATCCATTCCGGTCACACTGGTTGGCATTGAAACAGCTATTGCCCTCCATGATGGGCCAGCCGTAGTTGGCGCCCCTGGTGATGATATCGATCTCCTCGATCTCGAACTGGCCGACATCTCCCAGCCAGAGTTCGCCGGTGAGCCGGTCAAAGCTCCAGCGCCAGGGATTGCGCAACCCGTAGGCGTAAATCTCCGGCCTGCCGCCCTGGCCATCGGCAAAGGGGTTGTCAGCAGGAATTTCGTAGGGAATGTCATCGTTACTAACATCCACATCGAGGCGCAACAGGGTGCCGAGCAATGTCCCGGTGTTCTGGCCGTTGCCGAAGGTGTCGTTGGCGCCACCGCCGTCTCCCAGGGAGAGGTAGAGGTAAGCATCGGGGCCAAAGCCCAGGCCGCCACCGTTATGGTTGGCGGCGGGCTGGCCGATGCTGAGAATAACTTTTTCGCTGTTCTTATCGAGGCGGGTGCCCGCTGCGTCCAGGGTGAAGCGGGAGAGCCGGGCCGAATCCACGGTGGGCATATAGTAGACGAACACCTGGCCATTGACCGGGTATCGTGGGTGGAAGGCCAGGCCGAGCAGGCCGGCCTCGCTGCTGGCGGAAAACGTTTCCTGCTCCAGGTCGAGGAATACCCGGTAGTCGGCGGCATCGGCATTGTTATCAAACTGTAATACCCGACCGGTTTGGCTGAGTGCATACCACCGTGAGGTATCGTCGGGAGCCTGGTACAGGCCGAGCAGTCCCGGGATGGTCGGTAGCCGGGGGAAGGCGGCGATCAGTTCTATCGCCCCGCTGGCCGGGGCCGGTGTGTCGGGTGCGATACAGCTGCTATTGCTGGCGCGTAGCGGGGGAGTGGCAAAAGAATCATCGCCGCTTCCGCTACCACCGCAGGATGTCAGCAGCATCAAAACAGACAATAACCGCACCGGCAGTAACAAGGCCGGGCCAGTGAAAGTAGTCCCTGATCCCATGGTTTTCATCAGCGATGGTGCTCACGGTCCGATAGCCGCATTATTTGTGAAGCTTCGGGAAATGTAAATGGCGGCCACGAATGGGGTTTTAAACCATCCCCGGCTGTGTTTTGATTCAAAACCGCCTGAACCTGGGCAAGGGCTCGAAAAATCATTACAGGAGTACTGCAGAAATGACCGATAACAGTAAGATAACGCAGGCATTTATAGAGGCGTGGATGGCGATGGATATCGACGCCATCCTGGATTTTTTCACCGAGGATGCGGTGTATATTAATATACCCATGGATCCCCCCAACCGGGGTAAAGTCGAGATTCGCGCGTTTATCGAGGGTTTTATCGGTATGGCGAGCGAAATGGAGTTTATCATCCACAACCAGGTGGAGGGGGAAAACGGCATCGTCATGAACGAAAGGACAGACCGCTTGCACATCGACGGTAAATGGGTCGAACTGCCGGTGATGGGGGTTTTTGAATTTACCGACGGTAAAATCAGCGCCTGGCGCGACTACTTCGATATGGCGCAGTTTACCGCTTGATTACCCTACTATCGTTTAAAGGGGGCAGATCTCAATGGCGCTGACTTAAGCGATATTGATGGAGGGACCGGGGCTTCCAGGGCGCCTAGCTCGAGTCCTGGGCTGGGAGCCGCGGTTCCTTGCCCGACTGAATTCGGCCCTGGTGTTTTCAATCCCGCTTGGGCAAGCTCAGTTCGGGTCAAACTCGACTTGAATTAAATTCGGATCGGATTTAATAATCGTCAAACATGTCACCCCGTTAAGTACTGGAATTTCCTGGTAGCAGCCCTCCCAATCGTTAAACGTATAGCCTGCGGTGGGTGTGGCGGCAAGGGTGACGATCGTCCCCACGGCCACTTGTGCTTCACAGGTTTTCGGGCCAAAACAGGTGAGGACATCGGGGACGGTTGTCACCGTGCCTCCTGCGGCAACCTCCACGCTTAGCGTGGCGGTATCCACCGGGACGCCGACCCGGTCAAACTCGGCGTGAATAAAATTGGCGTCGAACTCGGAGATCGTCCGTATGCACTTTTCCCCGCTTGCATCCGAGATTTCCCGGTCACAGCCGTCCCAGTCGTCCAGCTGGTATCCCTGGTCGGGTATTGCGGTGAGGGTGACCTCGGTGCCGACGGGAATCTGCGCCTCACATAGGTCCGGGCCGGTACATTGGAAAAATGCGGGGCTGATTTGTACTGTACCGCCGGCCTCTGTTTCTACCCGCAGTGCGGCGGTGGTCACGTTGGCATCGGTCCACGGTATCGAAACCGTCGTGAGTTCCCCCGAACGTACGGGTGCGACACTGGTTTCGGCGCCATCGCCCGCGGAAACCAGAACCTTGGTATCAGTGTCAAAGTAGGCGAGGTACATCATTCCCCGTTGCCCCGGGGTACAGGCCGGTATGGCCGAGGTGAAATCGCCGCCGGTCAATGTGCCGTCGCAGTACAGCGCCCCGCCCCCCGCCGCGGACGGCGTGGTTGTGATGGCGACCCCATCGGCTTCGACGCCGTTATCGCTTGCCACGTTTACCGCAATCCAGGCCTTGTCGGCCGGGCTGAGCATGAGTCCGGCGAAAGCCGTGTTGATAATGCTCTCGAACTCGGTCAGCGCCAGCAGGCTGATATTCATCCCCGGTGTATCCTCGGGGATAGCATAGAACGTGGTATTCAGGGTCACATAATCGGTTTTGGAGAATTCGAGGTAGGTGTCCGTATCTTTGAGTACGCTGATCGAGTATTCGCCGGAGGCATCGCTGCTTGCGCTCGATTGTTCACCATCGGTCGCCGGTGCGGTGACGAGGTAAGACTTTACGCCTACATCACTCAGCGTGCCCCCGGCGCTGCTGGTTGTTCCGCTTGTCGCTGCGGTGGGCGGAGTAAGGTCAGAGATTTGTTCCTCATCCAAGCCACTGTCGCCACCGCCTCCACCACACCCGGTCAAAGCCAGGCCGAACACCAGCGTGCCCAGCACGCCCCAATTGCCAATGTATTGCCCCGGGTGTCCAATGCTGATGCTCAATGTCGTCTACCGCCTTTTGGTTATAAAAATGGGCTAGAATTGCGCAGGTCGAATTGCGTGGGGAATATAACCCAGCCTCCTCGCGGGAGTCCACACGCAATTACCCCTACCTCCCATCGGGGTTTAAAAGGGAGCGGCTTTAAAGGGGCAGACCTGAATGGCGCCGACTTAAGCCCCTTGTCGAACCAGTACCGAGGAGTTGTAAGCCCTGGATTCCAGCCAAAAGACCGCTGGAATGACGGAGTACCTTGCTTAATCGGTGTCCTCGAGTGTGTCTAAGGAGCGAATATTGTGCTTGGGGTACGGCGTTTCCATGCCGGCGGCCTCGAAGCGTTCCTTGACGCTGCGGGTGATATCCCGATAGACCCGCCAGTAGTCGCCGGTTTTGGACCAGGACCAGCAGATGATATTCACCGTGTATTCAGCCAGTTCCTGTACTGCAATCAGGGGTTCCGGTTCTTTCAGTACCAGCGGGTGCTCATCGACGATTTCGCGGAGAATACGCAGTGCCGTCTCGATCTCGTCCTCGTAATTGATGCCGAACAGCAAATCGACGCGCCGTGTGTCGCTGCCTGTAATATTGGTGATGGTATCGCCCCAGATGGTGTTGTTGGGTACGATCAGCAGTTGATTGTCGAAGGTGGCGATGGTGGTGTTGACCAGGTTCATGGAGCGCGCCCGGCCGATGACCCCGCCGACCTTGATGATATCGCCCACGTCGTAGGGCCGGTAGATCATGATCATGATGCCGCTGGCAAAATTGCTCAGGGTGTTCTGCAGGGCAAAGGCGACGACGAATCCCGCGGCGCCGACCACCGCCAGGATGGGGCCGATGTTGATGTCCATGGCCGAGAGGCCGATGATGATGCCGATGAGATAGATGCCCCGGCGCACGGTGCGCACGATGACAGAGCGCATCAGTTCCACCGTGATGCGGGTCATGGCCAGGGCTTTGTCCAGAATCTTGCCCACCAGCATACCGATTACCCAGAACGTGAACACGGTCAGCAGGAATTTCCCCACGTGGCGGGCCAGCCGCAGTCCGCCTACCTCCGAGCCCAGCCAGCCCACGATATTGCTCCACAGCGCCTGGGTGTCGGAAACGTCGACCGCGATGTCGCTTACCGCACTGGCGTAGAGGCGGTAGGGAACGACGAATTCGTGTTCCTTGCCCTCCGGGTTGCGCCCCAGTTTTTTGCTTAACTCGTCCACTACCACGCTGAGGCGATCCACCAGCGCAGTGCGCTGGGCCTTGAGTTCGTTGACCGAAACCAGGATATCCTTTTTATCCTCCATCTCGTTTTCGGCCAGGTCGGCGACGATTTCCGCGGTCTTTTCCAGTTGCTGGTCATTGACCGTGGTCACGGCATCCGAGGTGTCCACCAGGGTGCTCCTGGCATCGTCGACGGCTGCCATGGTTTTCTCGGCCAATCGGGTCGCATCCCCGGAATGACCGCTGTCGGCGGCAGCCGCGGTTTCATCCGCCGCCCTGGAAACCTGCTCTGTTGCCTCACGCGCCTTCTCGGCCGAGTCGGTGAGCTCTGTGGAGTGTTGAAGTTCCCCGGAGGTTTCCAGGGCCTGCTGGACATTGTCGTCCTGGGCAAGCTGCTCGGTGGTGGTCAGTGCCTGCTCGATGGTGTCAGCAGTGTCGGCAGCCGTCTCCCTGGCCTCTTCGGCAAGCTCACTGGCTTCCTCCGCCGCACTGGCGGTGCCACTGTCGCGGGCTTCCCTGGAGGCATCCTCAACATCGTCGAGGATTTCCTGGGTGTCCTCCAGCGCTTCCTGCACTTCTTCGGCCTGATCGATGGCCTTGTTTTTTTGTCGGATCGCCAGCTCCGCCTGACTGGTTTCGCGGGTTTTCTCCTGTAGCAGTGCCATCCAGGCGTCGGCTTCAGCCTGCAACTCTGGCACCGTCAGCGGTTTGACCAGTAGTTCCAACTCGTCACGGGGTATTTCGGGATTTTCTATGGTAAAGGGTTTGTATTGCGGATGGTTCCCGGAGTCGTCGGCGAATACAAGGCTACCGCCGAATGTGATAGCGAGCAGCAGCCAGGCTGTTCGCGTTGTTGGTCGAGTAGTTGGTCGGGTATTTGTTGCTGGTCGAATATTCATTGTCGGGAGAATAAAAGTCCTTTTCGATAATGTCCATGCCTATCTGTGAAGCCCGGACCTGGGCCTTCTGGTAGCCCCGGTATTCGTTGAGATAGACCCCCAGCGGGCGGATTACACCGGTGCCATACTGCGAATATACATTTCCACCACCTCCCAGGGCATATTGACGGGCAGGTTGAGTATCGGCAGGTCGATGCCGTACTGACGCCGACGGGCCAGTTCCTCGATGCAGGTTTGAGGGTCGCCGGCGATGGCCAGCGCGTCCATCATCTCGTCGGTCACTGCATGCTTCGCTTCCGCGCGGGTGCTCTTGTTCTTGTACAAGGCATCGATTTTTTTGCAATCCTCGGCGAAGCCGAAGCCACTCAGCAGCTCGATATAGTAGTCCCCCATGCCGCCGATATAGAAGGCGATGATGTCTTTTGCCATATCACCGGCGCTGTCGGCGTCCAGCGGTATGACGGAAGTGAAAGGAGCGCAGACGATGGTGGACGGGTCGCGGCCCACTTTAGCTGCACCCTCGGCGATCCAGTCTTTGCCCTGCTGGATGTCCTGGTAGGGCCAGAAGGTCGGAATCCAGCCGTCCGCCAGCTCGCCGATGGAGCGGATCGAGTTCTCCTTCAAGGCGGCGACATAAATGGGGATATTCGAGCGAGTGGGCGTCATCGCCAGCTCGAAAGGGCGGTAGTCGTTGAGCCTGGCCCCGGCGCTGGTGAGTTTTTTACCGGCGAGCAGGGTGCGGACCACACGAATCACATCGCGGACCTGGGTAAGCGGCTTTTTAAACTCGCGGCCATGAAAGCCCTCGATAACGCGGGCGCCGCTGGTGCCGATGCCGAGAATAAAACGCCCCTCGCTTATCTCATCGAGGGTGGCGGCGTTCATCGCGATCAGTCCGGGGCTGCGGCTAAACGCATTGATGATTCCCGTGCCTAGTTTGATGCGGCTGGTATTGAGCGCTATTTCGGTGAGCAGTGAAAACACCTCGTAGCCCCAGGCCTCGGGCAGCCAGAACGAATCGTAGCCCAATTCATCGGCCAGGATAGCGGCCTTGAGATACATCTTGCGGTCGTAGTTTTTCCAGAATGCCAGTAGGGCGGTTGGGGCAGGCATGGTTTGTTCCTGTCGTCTTTATCAGAGTGCTCTAAGCTACACTAGCTGAGCTAAAAAATCACTGGGGAAGCACTCTCCCGTGTCGGGCACAGTGGATGGTGGAATCCATGTCGGTGGGCGGCGGTTTATTATTGGGGCGCTGTGCTACAAAAGGGTAGTGGAAACCGATATTCTTGAATGACACCAGCAAGGATAAAACGATAGATAAAATGAAACGCGACCAGAATAATCACGAAAGTCGCTTGCAGGTGGTCGGCGCCATGCAATCCCTGCTCGACCAGGGCATGACCAGCGGCAAATCCGGCAATGTCTCCATGAGAACGGCGGCGGGCATGCTGATAACCCCCACCGGGGTGGCTCCTGCGGATTTGACGCCCACGCAGATCGTGGCGATGGCGCTCGACGGTACGGTCGAGCCGGGTCAACTATTGCCATCCAGTGAGTGGCGCATGCATGCCGATATCTATCGCAACAAGCCCGGGGCCGGCGCGGTTGTTCACTGTCACTCCAATTATGCCACCATGCTGGCCTGTGCCCACAGGGCGATACCGGCACAGCACTATATGGTCGCCGCGGCCGGTAGCGATGAGATACCGTTAGCGGAGTACGCCACCTTCGGCAGCCAGGAATTATCCGATGCCAACCTCGCCGCCCTGTCTAACGCCGACGCTTGTTTGCTCGCCAACCACGGCCAGCTGGCCCTGGGCGAGGATCTCGTCGCCGCGCTGGCCCTGGCAAGCCTGGTGGAGGAGCTGGCGTTCTGGTACTGGGGCGTGCTGGCCATCGGCAAACCCCATGTGCTCAACCGTGAGCAGATGGATGAAGTGAAAGAGTTGTTCGCCGGTTATGGCCAGCAAAAACCGGCCGATAAGCGTTAGGCCGGCGCCATGATAATGACCGCGCGCCCCGCCAGTTTGCGTTGCTGCAGGTCGGCGATGGCCTGGCCGGTTTGCTCCAGCGAGTATTCAGTAATTTTCGGCGCTTTTAACAGCCCTTGATTGTACAGCGAAAGCAGCGCAGCGTTGACCCCGGCTGCGGTATCCGGCTCGGCATCCAGGGTGGCCCCCCAGTTGACGCCGATTGCCGAACAGCGCTTGAGCAGCAGCAGGTTAAAGGGCAATTTCGGGATAGAGCCCGCCGCGAAACCGATAATCAAAAAGCGTCCGCCGGGGGCGCAGGCCCTCAGCGCCGGCTCGGAATAGTCGCCGCCCACGGGATCGAATACCAGGTCGACACCCGCGCCAGCGCACAGCTCTTTGGCGCGTACTTTCAGATCCTCGCTCTGGTAGTTGATCGTCTCGTCGGCACCGGCCTCGCGGCAGACTTGCAGCTTTTCCTCGCTGGAGGCCGCGGCAATGACCCTGGCCCCAAGCGCCTTGGCCACGTGTATGGCCGCCAGTCCGGTACCCCCCGAGGCACCGAGTACCAACAGGGATTCACCGGCCTGGAGCTTGCCGAGTGTGACCAGCGCCAGATAAGCGGTGCCGTTGGATTGGGAAAAAACCGAAGCCTCGGCGTCGCTCATGGCATCGGGGATGGCCGTCAGCTGTTCCGGGTTGAACAGCAGCTGCTCACTGAAACCACCGATGCCGGGGCTGGCAAGCACCCTGTCCCCGGGTGCAAAGCCGCTGACCTCTGCCCCGACCTCGGTGACTTCTCCCGCGATGTCACCACCGGGCACAAAGGGCGGCGGAAGCTTGATCTGGTAGCTGCCGGCAATCAGCAAACCGTCGACAAAATTGACCCCGGCGGCCTTGACCGACACCCGAACCTGGTTGGCGGGCAGGGCGGGCTCATCGCCGGTCTGGATCTCCAGTAAATCGGGGCCGCCGAGTTGTGTGCAAACTATAGAGCGCATAAACCTATCCTTTTTATGCTTCGAGAAGCAAACAGAGGTGAAGTATAGGGTATTTCGCTGTGGTGTTCAGCGCAGACCAGGGCTGCCGGTCCCACCAATGGCCAGCGGCGAGGCTTGCAGAATTCGGGCGCGAGTTTTACAGTGCGGCAGCGAAGCGAGGTGAGCACCTTCATGAGAAAGATAAGAATGGGCATGGTGGGCGGTGGCGAGGGCGCTTTTATCGGCGCGGTACATCGCATGGCCGCCAACATCGATGGCCAGATCGAGCTGGTCTGTGGCGCTTTCAGCAGCACGCGGGATAAAAGCCTTGCGTCCGGTCGGGCTCTCCATCTCCCGGGCGAGCGCTGTTATGCCGATTTCCAGACCATGATGGCCGCGGAGGCGGCGTTGCCGGGTGAGGAACGGATGGATTTTGTCGCCATCGTCACCCCCAACCATCTGCATTATCCGGTGGCCAAACTGGCGCTGGAGCAGGGTTTTCACGTGATGTCCGACAAACCCGCCACCTTTGACCTGGCCCAGGCGCTGGCACTGCGAGAGCAGGTCGAGGCCACCGGCTTGCTCTACGGCCTGACCCATCCCTATACCGGCTACCCCCTGGTAAAAGAGGCCAGGGCGAGGGTGGTGGCGGGCGAACTCGGCGCCATTCGCAAAGTGGTGGTGGAGTATCCCCAGGGCTGGCTCGCCGAGCGACTGGTGGATGCAGACAACAAGCAGGCACAGTGGCGGCTCGACCCCGACCGCGCCGGTATCAGTCTTTGTATGGGCGATATCGGCGTACACGCCGCCAATCTGGCGGAGTATGTCTGTGGCCAGAAGATTACCCGCATTTGTTCAGACCTGGCGGCGGTCGCCAAGGCGCGGATACTGGACGATGACGGCTCCATGTTATTGCGCTTCGGCAACGGCGCCCGGGGCGTACTGATGGCCAGCCAGATCTCGGTGGGTGAGGAGAATGCCCTGCGTATCCGAGTCTACGGGGACCAGGGCGGGCTGGACTGGTGCCAGCAGGAACCCAATACCCTGTGGCTCAAGTGGCCCGATCAGCCGGCGCAAATGTTGCGCACCGGGGGTAGTTACCTCGGGGAACTGGCCCAGGCCAATACCCGCACCCCCGCCGGCCACCCGGAAGGTTACCTGGAGGCCTTCGCCAACCTCTATCGAAATTTCGCCGGCCAGATACAGGCGCGACTGGGGGGTATCGAGCCTTCCGCCGCGGCGCTCGATCTGCCGGGTATCGATGAGGCGGTGCGAGGTATGGCCTTTATCGAGCATGCCGTTGCGGCCAGCGCCAGCGATGTCAAATGGCACGATTTACCCGATTATTAACCCCGCAGTGAGGCAGTAGCCATGAAAGGCCCCGCGATTTTTCTTGCCCAGTTTGCCGGCGCCGAGGCGCCCTTTGACTCCCTGCCCGCTATTGCCCGGTGGGCCGCCGATCTCGGCTACAAGGGTATCCAGATTCCCACCTGGGAGACCGGCCTGTTCGACCTCAAGCTGGCGGCACAGAGTGTGGACTACTGTGATGAAGTGGCGGGTATCGTCGCTGACGCCGGCCTGGAAATCAGCGAGCTTTCCACCCATCTACAGGGGCAACTGGTCGCGGTGCATCCGGCATATAGTGAGCTGTTCGACGGCTTTGCCGATCCCGCGGTACAAGGCAAACCGGCGGCACGGCAGGAATGGGCGGTACAACAGTTACTCGACGCGGCCAGGGCCAGCGCCAGGCTGGGTCTCGATGCCCACGCGACCTTTTCCGGAGCCTTGTTATGGCAGACGGTATACCCCTGGCCACAGCGGCCGGCGGGCCTGGTGGAAACCGGCTTCGCCGAGTTGGCGCGGCGCTGGCTGCCGATCCTCGATGCCTTCGACGAGGCCGGCGTCGATGTTTGTTATGAGATTCATCCCGGAGAGGACTTGCACGACGGCGTGACCTTTGAGCGCTTCCTGGAGGCGACGGCCAACCACCCCCGGGCCAATATCCTCTACGATCCCAGCCACTTCCTGTTGCAGCAACTGGACTACCTGGCGTTTATCGATATCTACCACGAGCGCATCAAGGCCTTTCACGTCAAGGATGCGGAATTCAATCCCAGTGGGCGCAGCGGGGTTTACGGCGGTTACCAGGGTTGGCTCGATCGACCGGGTAGGTTTCGTTCACCGGGTGACGGGCAGGTCGATTTTGGCGGGATCTTCAGTAAGTTGGCGCAGTACGATTATCAGGGCTGGGCCGTATTGGAGTGGGAGTGCTGTCTCAAACACCCCGAGGACGGCGCCGCCGAGGGCGCACCCTTTATTCAGCGGCATATGATTCGCCGCACGGAGAAAGCGTTTGATGACTTCGCGGCCTCGGCTGCTGACGAGGCGACTAATCGGCGCGTGCTCGGGATAGACTAGCGCTACCACACACCGAGCTTATCCATCATGGCGCGGAAGCGCTCCATGGCCTTGAACTTTACTTCCAGTTGGGTGTGATCCTCGCCTTCCTCGACCCAGAACGCACGACCCCAGGGGGAGGGCGTCCAGGGAAGTACGCTGGAGTGGTAGGTGCCGGCGGGGTCGAGGGATGCGAGAAACTCCGGGGTCAGTAATTCCATCGGGCTGAGGATGACGTCGAAGGGCTGCTGGTACAGGCCGTTTTCCTTTCTCATGGCAAACAATTGCCTGACCACGGCGGCCAGGCCCTCGTTGTTACTGGGCACACCCAGCCAGCCGTCGTTGGCGGCAGAACGGCGCAGTGCGGCCTTGCTCTTGCCGCCGACCCAGACGGGCACTTTCCGGGTCGGCGCGGGGGACATGATGACGTCGTCATAATCGAAGAATTCGCCGTGGTGGGATACCACCTCGCCGCTATGGAGCTGGTGCATACAGGCGATGATTTCATCGAGGCGCCGGCCGCGATCCTTGAACTCGATGCCCATCAGCTTGAACTCTTCCACCAGCCAACCGGCGGACACCCCGCAGGCTATCCTGTTGTCGGTAAACAAGGCGGCGGCGCTGGTGGCGCGGGCGACGGTGAAGGGGTCGCGCAATCCGGCGAGGTAGATATTGGTGGCCAGGCGCAGCTTGCTGGTGGCGACACCCATCGCCGTCAGGGTGACCCAGGGGTCGGGCCAGGGATTGGTGTCCGGCCACCATACCTTGCCGTCCTCGGTATAGGGGTAGGGGGTTTTTCTGTCGGTGGGGTAGATCAGGTGGTCGGGCACGGCAATACCCTCATAGCCCAGCTCTTCCGCCTTTTTGGCGATATCGATAAACTGATCGACTTCCGTGGTGTTGACGAGGGATACCCAGTATTTCATCGCGATAACTCTCTTTGTGGGATTTGAGTTCCGTTGTGGTCGTGGCCGTGAATCAGGTGATGACGCTCGGTTCAGCCCTGCCGGTGCGCGCTTCGATTTGCGCCAGTTCCCCGGCTAACTCGACCAGGGGTGCCATCACTTCGGCGGTCGCCCGTTCCTGTTGGTCCGGGTCGGCTTCATAGGCCTCCAGATAGACGCGCAGCGTTGCCCCCGAGGTTCCGGTGCCGGAGAGGCGGAAGACGATGCGGGAACCCTCGGTAAAGCCGATGCGGATGCCCTGGTGGGTGGATTTGCTGCTGTCTATGGGGTCGGTGTATTCAAAGTCATCGGCGTACTCGACCTGGTAGCTGCCGAGGTCGGCCCCCTGTAATTGCGGCAGCTGTTGTTGCAGGTAGCGAATGACCCCCGCTGCCGCCTCGGTGTCGAGGCCTTCATAGTCGTAGCGGGTATAGTAATTGCGACCGTACTCACGCCAGTGCTGCCGGATGATGTCGGCTACCGGGGCCCGGCGTACAGCCAGCAAATTGAGCCAGAACAACACCGCCCAAAGCCCGTCTTTTTCCCTGATGTGGTTTGAGCCGCTACCGAAACTTTCTTCTCCGCAGAGGGTAATGCGGCCCGCATCGAGTAGGTTGCCGAAGTACTTCCAGCCGGTGGGGGTTTCATAGCATGTCAGTCCGAGCGCGGCGGCAACACGATCCGCTGCCTGGCTGGTAGGCATGGAGCGCGCCACACCGGCGATGCCGTCGGAATAGCCTTTTATCAGCCTGGCGGTGGCGACCATCACGGCGAGGCTATCGCTCGGCGTGACAAAGAAATCCCGGCCAAGAATCATATTGCGGTCGCCGTCGCCATCGGACGCGGCGGCAAAGTCTACCGCATCGGGCCCGGTGGTCAGTGTGACGATTTCATGGGCGTGCACCAGGTTGGGGTCGGGGTGGCCGCCGCCAAAATCCTCTTTCGGTTCGCCGTTGATGACGGTGCCTGATTCGGCGCCGAGTATGTCCTCGAGGATATGTTTGGCATAGGGGCCGGTAATGGCATGCATGGCGTCAAAGCGCATGCGAAATTCACCGGCGCTGAACAGCTGGCGAATTTGCTCGAAATCGAATAACTCGCCCATCAGCTCCGCATAGTCAGCCACCGGATCGATGATTTCCACCTGGGTGTCGCCGAGCTTGATGGTGCCGGTGTGGTCCAGGTCAATGGTATCGGCATCGAGCATGCGATACTGGTTGATCTCCCGCGTGCGGTGATAGATGGCTTCCGTTACGGACTCGGGCGCAGGCCCACCGTTGGGCGTGTTGAACTTGATGCCGAAATCCTCATCGGGTCCACCGGGGTTGTGGCTGGCCGAGAGAATAATGCCGCCATTGGTCTGGTATTTGCGAATCAGGCAGGAGACCGCCGGCGTGGAGAGCAGACCGCCCTGGCCGACAATGACCCGGGCTAAACCGTTTGCAGCCGCCATGGCGAGAATGATCTGAATCGCCTCGCGATTGTAATAGCGCCCATCCCCTCCTAGAACCAGGCTGCCGCCGGCTAAATCTGTTTGCGTATCAAAAATCGACTGTACGAAATTTTCCAGATAAGACTGGCTCTGGAATACCTTTACCTTTTTGCGCAGGCCGGAGGTACCGGGGCGCTGGTCGTCGAAGGGGTGGGTGGTGAAGGTTGATATCTGCATAACAAGACAAATCCGTTGCGGGTATTGGCACTATTCAAACACAGCCTGCCCTGCAAAGAGAAGCCCCGGCAGAGTCTGTTGCTATGCTGGTGATCATAGCGACAAGGTGGAGCGGATACTGGCTATACTGCCGATATTGTCCAGCGCCCGGTGAACCCGCTCCAGTGTCTTCATGGTGTAATTGATCGGCTGCCACTCGCTGCCCATTGCCACTGTCGTTGCCGCGGCAACCCAGGTGTATAGCGCATGCCACTGATACTGCTGCCACAAGGGTTCAAAACCAGGGGCCTCGACCCCGGCCTCGACCAGGCCTTGTCGATAGCCTTCGATCAGGTCCTGCTGATGGGCTTCGCGATCCTCCGGCTTCATGCTGCCTACCATAAAGTTGGCCAGATCGCGCATGCCGGAGGTTCTGCAGACCAGTGCCCAGTCCAGAAATCCCGCTTTGCCGTGGTCGGCAAACATATTGCCGTCGTGAATATCGCCGTGAACCAGGGTCGGTTGACCCGCTCGCCATAGCGCGTGTACGGCTTCGGTATGGCCCAGATAAAGCTCTGCGGCTTCGCTGAAAACCGCGGGCAGCTGGTCGCGATAGTGGTCCAGGGCGCGTTTGACCAACAGCGGCCCCATGGGGTGCAGCATCGGCGCTTGTATCCAGTTGAGGTCCGTTTCAAACCGGGGGCTTTGCATAAAAGCCGCGTGTAAGCGGGCAAAGCTGTCGATAGCACTGCGGATGTAATCCATGGAGTAATGCTTGGAAGCATTGCGAAACGTGCATCCACTCTGTTCGAGGTTCTCCAGCAACATAATGTAGTGCTCTCCGGCCTCGTCACTGGTGGCGTAGTAACAGCGGGGCACGCGTATTTTTACCTCAGATGCCAATTGGGCGTAAAAATCCGCTTCACGTTTGCCCATGCCGGTGGAAATGACAAACTCCCGCTGTTGCGGGTCACTCGGCGGAAGTTTGACAAAAAGCGACCGGGGGAGCTTGTCATCGTGGCCGCCGGCATAGTGCAGGTCGATCAGCGCCCTGCCGGTGGTTCCGTGATGCTCATCGGCAACCGTGACAGATTGAACATCGGCCTCCAAGCGTCCAGACAACCAGTCCGAGCTGATTTCTGCCAGCGTATCGGGAATGTTATTCATGACCTGGCCTTTTATGATCCATTGGCAAAGCGCGGTTATCCGATAGCCGCGGCGTGATTATAAGCCGCACTTTCCAGGTCTGGCTATTCCGGCGACCACCGTGTCTGGCAATCAACGCTGTTCGATGCCAATCCGCCGGGAAGCGTTGATGTTCGGGGATATCTCATGCAATCGGCAGTGTGGGTTGGTGGCCGAACACATCGGGTGTCTATAAAGCAGCTAGTCGGATCGTGGCTGTCCTGGTTTAAAACTATGGGTGTCCCGGATTTATGTCCCTGGATTCAAGCTGTCTTTTCATGGCCTCGGCCTCGGCGATAATGCCGTTGCGTAGCGGGATTCCTACCACCAGCCTGGCCAGGCCGGCGAGCAGGCCGGTAACCTGGAGATGGCAGGTGTAATGTGTCTTATCCCCGCGGACCTCTACATAGCGCCGGCGCTGGCCGCATATGAACCACGCACCGGGACCAAAGTCCCGCCAACACAGGCTTTTGCCGGGAATGTATTCATAGATCCGATGACTATAGGGCAAGCGAAAGCGACCCATGCTGGCCCTGCCGGTAATCACCTGGCCCAGGCCGAGCGTGCCTTCAGCTTGAACAATAAAGGGGTTCCAGTTTTGATAGTCGGACAGATTTGCGATCAGCCCATAAACCACTTCCGGTGGTGCGTCCATGGTTGTTTCGTAGGTGTATTCCCACATGGCCAATCCTTCAATTGGGGCTTAAGAAAGAACCGAGCGTAGCTTTGCAAGCCCTTCTAATGGCGCTCGAATCGGTAATGGGATTTTGCCCAGAACGTAAAAATCCAGAATCTCCAGATAGCAGCCGAGATCACTTCGGGTATCAAAGTATTTGAATTTGACGCCAAAGAGCCTCCCCAGGCTAACGCCCCCTGAAACGACTGTCTGGTACCCTGCGCTATTCAAACGCTGTTCAATTTTTGAAGATTCGTTTTGGTAAATGCCGACATGGTGAAGTACGGCGCTGCACTCCCTCACTGCATCGGAATAGAAGCTCGTGCCTGCGCCGGGACCGAGGAATTCCAACTGACTATCCTCGCTATAACCGAGTGCGACATCGACTTTGGCCGTTACCCGTCGACCGTTCTCGGTCCAGTAGGGTGCGGGAGTATTGAACGCCATGAAAGGCCCGGCGCCCAGGGATTCTGCCCTGGCGCACTCGGCCTGCACATCACGGCAGGCAATACCGTACTGTTGTGCGGGGAGTAATCCAAAGCGGTCTCTAAAATCATCACTTAAAATTTCACCGAAAGCGGGCAGCTTATAAGCCTGCAGAACCTTTTTATGGTCACTCGTCATTTGTTCGCCCTTGCTTGGTGAAGCTGGAGATTGGCGTCGTGTTAAGGTTCGAGGACGACTTTGATCGCGCCGGACGACTTGCGATCAGCTGCAAGCTCATAGCCACGGGCAGCATCTTCCAGCGGTAGGCGATGGGTGATCAATGTTTTGGCAATGTCCGGATTCCTTGATAACAGCGCGGCGGCCAAATCACAGTCCCTGCCTACGCCACTGATGGCATACATCATCGCCGTGTAGATGGTAAGCCCTTTCATTGCCGCGGCAGTCACGGGAAAGTTCACACCGTCCCAATAGGTGCTCAGCAGGAGCAGGCGTCCGTTGGGCCGACACAGTTCAACCGCCTGGTTGAGGGCGCTGTCGGACCCGGCGCATTCCACAACGAGGTCATACGTGCCGTCCACCGCCACAGCCCCAAGTTTCTCTCCCGCCGCCACCTGCTGGGGGTGTCGGGCGATCAGGCTGACTTCGGCACAGGACTCGGCTGCCGCCGCCACGGTGCACAAGCCGATGACGCCTCCGCCAATGACTGCAACGCGCATTTCACCGTTGAGCCCGGCCTTGCGCAGCCCATGTAAAGCCACTGCCAGTGGCTCGATAAGACAGGCATCTTTTGCTTCGACATTGGCGGGCAGGTAAACCAGGCTGCGCTCGGGAACCACAATCTGCTCGGTCATGCCGCCATCGACACCCAATCCAAGGACGATTTCAGGAATCCGGTCGCACATATTGTAGTCGCCGGTTTTGCACTGCGGACACTCGCCACAGGCCAGCAAGGGCTCGATACTCACGGGGGTGCCGTCATCGAGTACGCCGCCGATTTCATGGCCCGGAATGACGGAGATCGGGAAACCCATGCTAAACATGTGCAGATCTGAACCACAGATTCCGGCGGATGTTACGTGAACCCGCACCCCGTCACCGCTGGGTTCCGGGGCGTCCTGAACTACCACCTTGCCATCGACATAATGAACTGCGCGCATAGTGCCTCTTTGTATAAATCAGTGTGATTGCTGTGAGTCTGGCATCAAGCCTGGGCGCTTATCTCTGTCAGGCCGAAGCGGCCTACCAGTTGTCGCAAGCGCGCCAGGTCTTCAGCCGATTGCGGAGCTAACTCGGCCAGCGGGTATTCCATTCCATATTGCGGATACTTGGATACACCAAACGTATGGTAGGGCATAAGTTCTATCTGTTTATAACCTTGCTCGGCAACGAAGCGGGCCGATTCCAGAATGTTTTCCGTCGAATCATTACAACCGGGAATCAAGGGCAGGCGAATGACCACATCTTTTGGATCCATGACGGCGAGCAGCCGTGACAGATTGGACAGAATAAGTGTATTACTCTGGCCGGTCAATTTTCGGTGCTGCGCATCATCCCGGTGCTTTAGGTCTACATACAACTGATCCAGGTGGTGCAGCAAGGGTTCGAAGTCATCCCAGGGCAGGTAGGCACCGGTTTCCAGCGCCGTGTGGATCCCGGCATCCTGGGCCTCTTCCAGCAAGGCCCGGCTAAACTGGTGTTGCATTAGCGGGTCACCACCACCGAGGGTCATGCCGCCACCGGAGCGGCGGTAAAAGGGGCGGTCCTTCTCCACCTCATCCATCACCTGGGCCACGGACATCTGCTTGCCGACTATTTTTAACGCATCCTCCAGGCAGGGTTCCACACACTCGCCACAAGCTGTACAGCGCTCGCGGTCAATAATAGGAATACCCTCTACATTCAGCGTAATCGCGTCCTCTGGGCATGCTGCAACGCAGGGCGCATCGCAGCCGTCATCGCCTTTACAGGCCGAGCGAATAAAACCGAGTTCCGGGCCCGCTTTCTGTGATTCCGGGTTGGAACACCAGAGGCAGGCCAGGGGGCAACCCTTGAGGAAAACCAGGGTCCTGATGCCCTCGCCATCGTGGATAGAATAGCGCTGGATATTAAACACCCGACCAGTCAGTGCCCTGTTCCTGGTGTGGCGATTGACACCCTGGCGATTGGCATTCTGATTGAGCACAACTTGATCCTGACTGGGCACAGCATTACCCCTTTCGGTCAAAACGAGTGTTCTGTTCTGGCAATAATATCTATCTGTGTCGCCCTATCCAGTTCGACGAAGAAGGCGCTGTAGCCGACGACTCGCACCACCAGGTTCCTGTGCTCCTCGGGGTGCTCCAGGGCGTCTTTCAAGGTTTCGGCATCGACGATATTAAACTGCATCTCCCAACCGCCAAGGTCAAAATAGGTTCTCACCAGGTTGGCCCAGTTTCGAAGGCCGGCTTTGGTGTTCATCGACGCCGGGTGCATCTTCATGTTGTAGATCGTTCCCTGCACCAGGTTCACATGCGCCAGGCTGGATACCGACTTGGCCGAGGCCGTGGGGCCACTTACATCGGCACCCTGGGTCGGTGAGACACTGTCTGACAAGGGCGTGCCGGCCTTGCGCCCATCCGGGGTCGCGCCACAGAGCATACCGTAGCCCACATGAGCCGTTACCGGGGAGACTGTCGTGCCATAGATCGCCCCGAACTCGGTTTTATACTGGCGCAGTTCCTTGACGATGATATCGAGACACTCCCGGGCAATAAGGTCCACCTCGGGCACATCGTTACCGTACTTCGGCACCCGCTTGCACAGGCTCTGGATCTCGGGGCCGGTGGGAGCCGTGGTTTCATCCTCGAAGTTGGTGTCCAGCGCGTGCACGAGCTGCGATATGGTCAGCACTTTATCATCGAAGACCAGTTTTTTTAGCGCCATCATGGAATCACCCAGCGTGGCAATTCCGATGTAACAAGCATTCAGGGTTGCGTTGCCGTACATGGCGCCACCCTCATAGTGCCCCTTGCCTCGACCGATACAATCCCGGGTAATTGAGGAAATATAAGGGCTGGGACGATAGGTGTTATGTCCTTCAACCAGCGGCAGGGCCTGGGTAAAAGCGAAGCGGGCAAACTGTTTAGCCTGCACCTTGTAAGCCGCCCATACATCGTCAAAGTTCTGCCATTGCAGCATATCGCCGCCGTCGTCCAGTGGCTGTCCGTTCCAGATATTGGTGTTGGCCAGCATCAGCTCGAACATGCGGGGACCACTTACGCCCTGATAAGCCAGACCCTCGGTGCCCCGACCGGCGAAGGCGATTTCCGAACAACCGATAATGCTGTAATCATTGGCGTCTTCAGCGGTCATATTCGGTACATTGGCCAACTGACTGGGGATAATCACCTCGTCGTTAAACATCGCCGGGTGACCACCGCCGTGGCTTTTTACCGCCTCGCCACACCTGATCAGGAATTTCTCCGAGGTCCGGTTGTGCACCCGCGCCGATACCGTGGGCTCAGCGACATGCATACGTGAAGAGACTTCCAGAAACAGGAAGGAAAGCTCGTTAGTCGCGTCCAGGCCGTCGGGTGTCTTACCGCCGATGGGCATTTGAATCCAGAACGGGTAACCGGAGAAATTGGAACAAACATACTCGGGGACCACGCGATTGGACTCGGAAAACTTGAGCCACATACATTCCATCAGCTCCACCGCCTCGTCAACGGTGAGTTTGCCTTCCTCGATATCCTGGCGGTAGTACGGCAGCAGGCACTGATCCAGTCGCCCGGTGCCGATGGAAACGCCGTTGGTTTCTATCTGCACCGAGGCCATCACCATGGTCGCGACCTGTACCGCATCACGGAAATCCCGGGCGGGATTGGCCGGCACCCACTCGCAGATCTCGGCGATTTTTTCCAGTTCGGCTTTTCTTTGTGGATCCTGCTCTGCGGCTGCCTGCTCACGAGCCAGGTCGGCAAAACGCCCGGCCCACTTTATTACCGCCTTATCGCAAATGATAGCGGCTTGCAAAAACTGATGCTTCGTGCGGTCTTCGGCCCGGGTCAGGTCCAAACGACTGATATGTTCTTCGGCGCGTTCAATAAAACCGTTGAGACCAATTTCGATAACATCCTGGATATTCGGCGCCAGATGCCCGATACCTCCTTCCATCGCCATGTCCACCAGGGTAAAGGCGGTGACCATTGAAAATTCTTTAATGACCTCAGGAGTAATCCCGTTAATCAGGGATTTGAGATTGCGATCCTTCCAGTAGCTCATGCAGCCCACGATCGCCAATTTGTCTTCAGCAGCGATGTTCCAGGGGTCAGTGGGACGGGAGGATATGGTATCCAGCTCCGGCTCAATCCAGGAGCAATCGTACTCCGGGAACAGAAACGCCCCGCGGGGTCGCGAGGCGATATTGGCGACAATTAACTCCCCCGGTTGAATCCATATCGGCATCTCGCTCAGGACTTTTTCAAAAGCCAGGGCCTGGCGCATCACCGGTGGCAGGGATTCCGTGCTTTTAAAGGATTCGGTGACAAGCAGGCTGCGCTCGGAGCAAATGGTGTGGGAATGACTCATATAGAGTTCGCGCAGCTTTTCCATTCGCTCGGTGCTGGGTCCGCCACTCATATCCCGATCTTCGACCGCCAGTTCTTCGTTTACCTCGACCTCATGCAGCATTTTGGACTCCGGATTTTATCTCACGCCATTGAAAAGTCAGATGATAAAGCACCCTATCACTTGCGGCAGTAAATGTCACGTTTAATATAATATGTGACATCTATAGCACGTAATTATTGATCTGTGTCATACTGTGCGAACAGTTTTGCCGGGCGGCATTCAGGAGCTGGTGCTTTGAGTGTCCAGGAGTTGGTGCTTTGAGTGTCGGTGTACCGAAGCGGCCCGGGGCTGTTTTAACTGCAAGGCACCGTTTTGCAAGCCGAGAGGTGAGATTCTTTTATGTCAGATGCTGCCGCCAATGGCAATACCCTGCGCTGGGGACTCGATGCCACTATCGAATCGCTATCCGCCAGGGAACGCCTGCTCAATGCCGCCAGAGCGTGCTATGAGCACAAGGGCATTGCCAAAACCACCATGGAGGATATCGCCCGGGAGGCCGGGGTTACCCGCCGCACGGTGTATCGACATTTCGGCAGCCACTCGGAGGTATTGAGTGGCGTCGTCCAGCGCGAGGCCAACCGTTTTTGGGCCGAGTTGCAGCAGCATCTGCCGCCCGTTGAAAGTTTTCAGGCGTTTATCCTGGAGGCCCTGATCTATACCCTGAAGCACGCGCCGCAAACACCGACCCACAGCTTTCTGTTCAACCAGAATATACTTCCGCTTGTCAACGAGATGTATCTCAATTCCAGGGGCTTTATCGAGCAGCGAGTGGAAATTCTGCGGCCGGTTTATGAACGGTTCAATCCGGGCGGGGAGCTGGATCTGGTGATGGTCACCGAGTGGCTCGACCGGATCATGGTGTCCTACCTGGCCACCCCCAGCCCCTTCTTTCGATCGGAGGATGAACTACGAAAGCTGTTTCGCACGATGCTGTTACCGGTATTTTCATGAGTTGAAAAATTAACCTGAACAAGAGGCAATTATGTTTGCAGATAAATTATTTGGCCCGATAAAACAGTGGGGCTACCTGGTAAAAGATCTCGACGAGGCGATGGATTGCTGGGTTAATCAGCTCGGCGTCGGCCCTTTCTGGGGTTACCGCAATGTGCCGGTAACCGCTTACTTTCAGGGGCAGGAAACCAGCGTCGTGATGGATGTGGCGCTGGCCTACCAAAACGGGGTGCAGATCGAGTTAATCCACCAGACCAATGATGTTCTCTCGCCCTATAGCGATTTTTATGGTACGGACAAAAAGCAGTTTTTACACCAGGTGGCCTACCATGCCGCGGATATCGATGCGGCTGTCGCCAGGGCGAAATCAGTCGGTATGGAGGAGGTCGGCTCGATCAAGACCATGATGGAGACCCGCTATGTCTACATGGCCTCGCCGCAGATGGACGGCCTGGTCATCGAATTGATGGAAGTGGATGAGGGCATCGTTGCCGACTTCGATCGCTGCGCTAAAGAAGCGGAGCAGTGGGACGGCAGCGAGCCCTATCGATTGGTCACCCTGTAGTTCCTCCTCATTCATTCAACGGGCAGCGAATACCCCCCGGTGCCTCGATCAGCGAGGCGCAGAGATTGCAGTGAGTGCAGCCGTTTTTGTAGTTGCCATCGGCCATGGCGTTTATGACGTAGTTAGGGTCCTTGATCAGCGGTCGGCCCAGTTGCACAAAGTCGAAGCCCTCTTTCATTACGGTTTCCAGGCTTTCCAACTCGGTGCAGCCGCCGATATAAACCATCTGGCAGTCGACCCGGTCGCGGATCTTTTTGGCGTCCTCCAGGAAGTACAGTTCGTAGTAGGGGTAGTCCTTGAACATCTTGCTGCCGATCAGTTTGAGGCCGAGTTTGGCAATCGGATTGGTCTGCTGCTCGATAAGGCCCACTGCCAGGCTGTCGCCGCGGAAGTAGACCATGGGATTGAATGGGCTGGTGCCGCCGGAGCAAATCAGCGCGTCTATGCCGCCACTATCAAACATGGCGGCGATCTCGATGGCTTCCTCCAGGTGGATGCCGTCGCCCACGCCATCGGTCATATTCATCTTGCCCATAATGGGGAACCCGTCGCCCACGGCGGTTTTAACGGCCTCCAATACGCGCAGCGGCAATCGCATGCGGTTTTCCAGGCTGCCGCCGTACTCATCGGTGCGTTTGTTGGTGCGGGGGCTGATAAACTGGCTAAGCCCGTAGCCGTGGCCGAAGTGAATTTCGGCGGCGTCAAAGCCGACGTCCTTCATTAACAGCGCGGCGTCGCGATAGGTTTGTACCAGGTAGTCGATGTCCTTGATCGTCATGGCGCCGGCAAAGGGGGCGCCCGAGGCCGCGCCCAGCATATTGAACGCCTTGCTCGGCCCCAGTGGTCGCTTGAGGCGTTGCATTTTGCGAATCTTCGAGAAGTTGCCGCAGTGGGTCATCTGGCCCGATACCGTGACATCCGGACTCACGGTTTTGAGTTCTCGAATCATGCTCGTCAGTTGCGGACGCACACCTTCATGTAACCACATCATCTGGTCGTTGATGCGTCCATCGGCCTCGGTGGTGCAGTAGCCGATCGTGGTCATGGCGACACCCCCGGCGACGACCTCCTTGTGGAAAGTCTGCAATAGTTCGCCGGGAACGCCATCGGGGGTTTTCCCCTCATAGGTGGCAGCCTTGATGATACGGTTTTTCAACTGCAGATTGCCCAGCTTTGCCGGGGTGAAGGCTTTATCCAGATACTCGCTCATAATTGCCTCTTAAATAAATGGTGCCGAACTAAACGATAGTGACAGAGGGGGCGGGACTTCCAAGGCAGGACCGTGCGCCGGTTGGCCGGGTTTGTTCCAGACAAACCCTGAGGCCCCAACGTCCATGTCGTGGACCCGGCGCCCGAGCCTACATGGATGTATTCACGGCGCGTCCTGGCTTGGGAGTCCCGATTCCTCCTGAATTGGTGAACGCCTTGCCTTATTGACTTGAATCTAAACCAAGCACTATTTACCTCATAATCCATTGATGTTAATGCGGCAACCGCGGCGTCTCGCCCCGCGGCTGGTCGACGAATATCGGTGAGGACCAGGCGCGCTCGGACACGGGTGCCAGGCAGTCATCGCTGAAATCGGTGCGGTAGTCGCCGTAGCAGGGATCCATGGATACCAGTTCTCCTGCCTTGTTGAGCTTTGCTCTCAGGTTGGCGCCGTTTATGGCCGGGGTAGCTGCCTGTAGCGCGCGCACATAATAGAGGCTGTCCCGGCCGTCTTTGCGATAGTCCGGATCTTCAAACCGCACTATACAGCCCTGTGGATCACCGGGGCACTCAAGCCGCAGCCATGGATCCTCGATCAACTCATCCACCGGTTCGGAAGGATAGCTCTGGGGGCGTATCCGTACCACCTCGATGGCGGTGATGACTTCCCGCTCGTCGTCCGGATGGTAGCATTCCCCGGCGCAGAGATAATCCAGTCGTTCGGGGCTCAGCCCGTCCACCGCATCCGCCGGGCAACCCGGTTTCTGATTGAAAGCGCCCACCGCCCGAACCTCGAATATCGGGTTTTCTGCCATGCTCGTCCCCGAGCCCATGGGCAGTTGACCCGAGGGGGAATTGAGCAGGTCGAACCACAGCAGCATGCGTGGTCCGGAGGTGCCATAAACTTCCTTGCGTTTTAGGCCGGCCCAGATATCTTCGCGGCGGCGGCTGTCGGCGTGTACCGCGACGATGCCGCCGGGGTAGAGAAAGCTCTGCATTCGCTCCATGTCGGGAATCGGGGTGCTGCTTACGACACGTTGGGGCATCTGCGAGTCTTCGGACTCTCCAGCCAGGGACACAAGCCCGCCGTAAAAATCGCTACGGGGCCCGGTCACCAGTGTCATCTTGCGCCGCTGGTATTGTTTGTATCCCGTGCCGGGCCTTGAGGTGTGGTCGTCGGTCGAGGCGATAAAGCCGAAACGAAAGCGCAGGGGCTTGCCCTGCTTATCGACTTCGTCGAAATTGCTGATGGCCATGGCGTACTGGGAGCTTTCCGTGAACACCTGGTTGAAGGCCGGCTTGAAACAGTCGGTACACTGGCCACACTGCTGCCAGTCTTCGGCATGGGTGTCCGGGAACACGCCGAGGTAGGCACTGCCCGCCTCCACGGCATATTGCCGCGCCAGTTCTACCCGGGATTCGCATTCAGTCTCGCTCAAGCCCTCGCAGCGATTGCGCATGATCTCACCGGCCTGCCAACAGCAGGGGATATAACTGCCTTGCGGTTCAGGGCAGCTGAGACTGTCATCGGCATTGGCGATAGCCTGATGCAGGGGGCGGTACTCTTCGCTGTTGCCGTGTCCGGACATGACTTCCAGCAGGGGTTGGCGCTGATCGTCGTGGTATTTCCGCGCCAGGGCTTTATCCCAGCTGGCGGCGGGCGGCGTATAGGAACCCCAGGAGTTGCCGTGGGGGATGACCATGTGCTCGAAGCCCCACTCGTCCAACTTGCGATACAGGATATCCGGCGAGGGCGCGTTCTCAAAGCAGTCCGCGGGCAGGTCGCGGGTGTTGGCCTGTGTGTCGCAGCCGGGCACTTCGGCGATATCGTCCAGCAGGCGCAGCAGGTTTGCATAGGATTTCCAGTTGAGCGGATCGATGTAGCGACCGCCTCCGGCCCGGCGGGACAGGGCAAACACACCGAGGTCGTCAGGGGTGGCGCGGGCGCTGATGGGGCGCAGGGGCAACTCATCGTCAGCGATTCCCGGAAAGATCACGTTCTTGTGGCCCCAGTGGGCGTTGGCCGCGGTGGACATCTGGGTCCATTCCCAGCCGGCGAAGGCGACCAGGTCCGGGTTATCCGCATCGGCGCTGGCGTTGCAGGCCCGCACGGTGTCTTTGGTGGCCTGCCAGTGTTTGGGCGTCAGCCCCTCAGCATGATCGTTATAGCTAAAGAAATCCAGTTTGCCGCAGTAGCGGGCGAAGTCGCAGGCATCGGCAACGGTATGCAGGCCCTGTTGGCCCATAATGGGGAGCTCCATGACGAAGGCATCCACCGAGTAGGTGCTGTGAACATGCAGGTCGCCAAACAAAATTTGCCTGGCCTCTGTCTTGCCAATGGAAGCGGCAGCGGATTCCCGGGCGGATTGACGTTTCTCTAACGATGTCGAGGGCAGTGCGCTGCCGGTGACTGTGCCGGCGGGGTGGGGGTCGCCACCGCAAGACGAGAGCGTGGCTAGCAGGGCCAGCATGAGTGGAATAGATGCTTTGTTCAGAAGTTTGCCCATGGTGCACCTGTAGAAATGCAGTGACAAAGAAGATGTTATGCAGTATAGTTACACATGTCAATCGGTTAGGAAATATTTATGAGTCGTAGCGGAGCAAAGCGAAGAACCCAGGCAGAGCGGCGAGCGGAATCCAGTCAGGCGGTATTGGATAGTGCTTGCAGGCTTTTCGGAGAAAAGGGTTATGCGGACACGTCTCTGGAGGAGATTGCCAGGGATTGCGGACTGACAATTCGCCCTATTTATCACTACTTCGGCAACAAGAAAGCCCTGTTCGCCGCGGTCAACGATGTCATGGATGAACGTATCGTCGCCAGTATGGATGTCGGCACTGATAGGGAGCGGGGAGCGGGTATTCTCGCCAATTGGCGTGCCTTTCTCAATCTGTGTGACGACCCGGGATTCCGGCGCATCGTGTTGGTGGACGGTCCCAATATTCTCGGCCGTGAACGCTGGTCTACCACCGCCGTCAGCGAGAAAGCCCGTTCGGTACTGGGTGCCGGCGAGCAATCCGATTCCATACAGCAATATCGCGTGATGCTGTTCAACCGGGTGATTATGGGAGCATTCACTGAGGCCGCGCTAATGATTGCGGCGTCCGATGACATCGTGCTGGCTCGCAGTGAGGCAGAGCGGCTGATGGCCACGCTGTTTTCTGATTTCCGGGAGTATTTGAACCCTGGAAAAAAATGAAACTGACCTGTTGGTAAAGAGGAGAGGCAATTGTGGCCAGGGTAATTATTAGTGGTAGCGCTTCAGGTATTGGCCTTGCCGCCAAAGAAAAACTGGAATCACAGGGTGATCGTGTTATTGGTATCGATATCTGCGACGCAAGGCCATGTCGGCTTTTGACGGCGGACGTGATCCTTATCTTGTGCTCAGGATAATGATCCCAGCAACCCAACAGCGTAATACCCTGCGCTTCGCACACAGCTTGTGACCCAACTCAAGTTCCACCAGAGCTGCTAGACCTCGGTAAGATTTTCGAAAGTCGACAGGATCCCGATACAGATACACACGGCTTCTCTCCTTGCAGGGACGCAGTACGGATTCACAGCCAGGTACTCGCCAGTTGCTGTGCCAACTGAACGTTATCGTCACGGATTCCTTCCAGCGCAATACCATTGGGTAGGCGAAGGGCCAAGCCGGGGGCCCGTGCCATCAATTTCAGTTATTCAGAGGGCCGTTCTGTCGTTTTCCGCCGTCATCCTACTATGCCTGGGCGACTCAACGGTACCATGTATAGGGTCATTCGATCTATCCAGGATTGAACGCAAAACGGGATAGGTGGCGGGCCGCAAAGTCCTGGGAGCGGCCGCCAGGTCGGGAAATCAAGAGGTAACCGAAATCTATTCAGTAGCTGAATTCTACATTGGATCACCCAGCGCTTCCTTCGGGTCGCCCGGCATCTCGATCAGCTCGACTGTGACGCCGTCTGGGTCGAGCACGTAGATAACCTCGACGCCAAAGTCCGGGTGTTTGACATGGGAAGATTTAATCATATCGAAGCCCTCCGCCTCGAGCTGCTCCAGCATCTCGGTGAGGCCCTCTACTCGCAGCGCCATGTGGGTGAGGCCCCGACAATTCATTGGCCGTGGCACAGGCCCATCCTCGTGCCCCGGTGAGATGTAGTGTAGAAGCTCGATCCGTACTCCGTCACGCTCGAGAAATCGGGAATGTAGTTCGAGATTGTCCAGGCCGACCAACCGGGCCGAGTCTTCATCTGAGACGATCAGTTTAGTGAGTGGCTTGAAGCCGAGTAGGTCGCGATAGAAGCGCATAGAACGCTCCGGATCGGCGACGCAGATACCGAAGTGAGCGAAGTTTTGTACAGGCATGATGTGAATGTCCTCTTGTAGAATCCAGATGGAATTGAGATTATAAATCCTACACCAAATCGTACCCGGAGTCGATTTGGGTAGGCCTTTTTGTGTCGAAGTACTAAACCGCTCGCGCGTTCACTACGGTGCCCGAAGCTGGGACAAGCCACGCCGGGTGATTGTCAAAGCCGAGCACAGTTCTCATGGTTCCACCCCCGGTTTGTGGTGACCAAGCTGCCACAGACGGATCGATTCCTGTATGACAAGGTCTACTGCGGCAGAGGGGATATGGAAAACCGCATTGTGGATCAGCAATTGGACTTGTTCGCCAAACGAACCTCCGCTTTTCCTTGGTGGCCGAATCAGTTTCAGCAATTGCTGTCGGGTTTGGCCTATACCTTGTTTGAAGGATTACGGCGCAAGGCGCTGGATAAAACATCGCTGGTAAAAGCCTGCCCGAACACCATAAGATTGAAGCTGTTGAAGATCGGTACCGTTGTAATTCGCAACACCCGTCGTATCCGAATCCTGATGAGCAGCGCGTGCCCGCACCAGGATTTGTTCCGCACTGTCGCCTTCCGCTGAACTCCTCATAACCCCCAAAGAGTACTGCCCCGGCACGTTGATAAACAATGGGGTTGGGGGAGGTGTGCCTGAAAAACCTTATCTCACCCAGAAATGATCAAATCTTGAGCAGATGCACCACGTGGTGCATTGATGTGAGTGAAGCGACGGAATTTGCCCGCATCCTATTCACTCATGCAACATGAGGGCTAGGCATCGGTAAGTTTTTCGAAAGTCGACAGAATCCCGATACAGATACACACGGCTTCTCTCCTTGCAGGGACGCAGTATCGGATTCACAGCCAGGTACTCGCCAGTTGTTGTGCCAACTGAATGTTATCGTCACGGATTCCTTCCAGCGCAATGCCATTGGCCAGGCGAAGGGTCAAGCCCGGGGGCCCGTGCATTTACGCACCGGCACAAAACCGGGCCCGGGTTTATCCAGGCTGCCAGGCGCCGCCGGTCTCAATTTATGTTTCCAATAGGTAAAGCGGCTCTTAACCAGGTCGTGCTCGCGGCAGTAAGCTGCCTGGTTTTGGCCTGAGTTTTCCACGCTTCAAGATGGAACCGTCACTGGGCAGATGGATCGTCGGCTGCAGTCATCATTATTCCCCTCGTGACGTGTCGAGGGGATATTATTCACCAACCTGTCAGGGGAAAAAGTACGTGGCTTTAATTGGCGCTTACGATTAAACAGTCGCTGGAAATGAGCGGTGGGGAAATTGACGCAGTTGTTTTGTCGGCGTGATTAAGCGGCGTAAACACCCAGTCGGGTATGATCTTGTTTGTAAATTATTTTGGCTCGGTGGGATTGTTCGATGGTTTGCGTCCGGCAATGGAGGGGCGCGCCAACGCCTGTGCTATTGGTTTGGTTTCCAATTCAGCCCAATTTGATGTCGATTATGAAGAGCCAATGGTGTTAGCGCTGCTGGGAGGAGATGAAGCCAAATGCCGGGAAATGATTCTGGAGTTGGATCGAGGTGCCGCTTACCGCTTGCCCAGGCACGCGTTGGTCAGGGCTATACGGCATCGGGACATTGAGTGGGGGCCTCTCGGTGTGCGCATCAACGCGATCATTCCGGGAATGACCCTGACCCCAATGGTACAAGACATTATCGATGATCCGGAAATGGGCCCTTCGTCGATATGATTCCTATTCCGCTGGGAAGAAAGGGCTCTGCCGAAGAAGTGGCAGGTGTTATCGCATTTTTGCTCAGCGATGCGGCTTCCTATGTCACCGGGACGATGTTGTCGGTTGACGGCGGAACTGATGCCGCTATTCGCCCACACCGGTTTAATCATTAATTGCGCGTCGAATTGTTCCGGAACCAATCGGTCGCTTCCTTGAAGGACTCCTCTATGGGGTGTGGTTGCCAGCCGAGTTCCTCTCTTGCCTTGTTATTATTGAAGTCGCTCATCCAGCGAGAGAGCTGAAGGCTTTTAATGGTAATTTCAGTGTCCTTGCCGAGGGCGTGCATAAGCGTTTGGGAAAGAAAACAAACAAGGTACATCAACCACGTTGGGATATAAAACCGCGGCCGTGGTTGCTCACTGAGGTCGGCAATCTTGTTGCAAAACTCCTGCATGGTCAGCAAGCGGTCGGTAAGCAGATAGCGCTCGCCGCTACGACCTTTATCCGCCGCCAGAATCAAGCCGCGGGCAGCATCCTTGACCCCGACAAGGCATAGCTGTGCGTCCCAGTAAGCTGGCATATTGCCCGTGGCCAGTCGCAGTGCCAGTTCACCGTGGGGGGTGGGTTGTGCATCGGCTTCACCATAGGTGGTGCCGACATTACATATCACGGCATCCAGTCCTCTCACCACGTAATCCAGTACCAGACGCTCGGCCTGCACCCGTGTTTTGACGTAGGGTGGCGAGCGATGCCACCAGTTGAATTCGCTCTCCTCTGAGGCTATACCGCTACTGGTAAGACCTATTGTGGTCACGGAGCTGATGTAGACCAGGCGCGGCACCCCGACGGCCAGGGCGGCCTCCAGGATACAGCGGGTTCCGTCGACATTGGTGCTGTAAAGTGGCGAGGCATCTCTTAGCCAGGTGCGGGTATCCACAATGGTATGGTACACGGTATCGCAACCCTCCATCGCCTGCTCCAGACTCTGCTGGTCATGTATATCACCGACAAAACGTTCCAGTTCGAGGTGGTCAATGGTGCTGGTGTTGCTGCTCTGGCGGGTAAAAATCTGGACCTTGTGGCCGCCCTCGGCCAATTGCTTGACCAGGTGGCTGCCTAAAAAACCGCTGGCGCCTAGTACCAGTGATGTGGGCATTGGTCTTGCTCCCAGTGGGTAAACCCAATCATTGCATAAATTATGTTGATTCGTAATCAAGCAGCATGCTTCAACCTGTCCAGGTAATGCAACAACTCGGATTTGGTCGCTGCGTTGGCGCTCATCGTCAGATGTAACTCCGAAACTTGAGCTATAAGCTTTACTCCACGGACAACCGCATGAGGTTTGTCGACACTCTGTAACCAGTATTGATACTGCTTGGCAGGAGCCCCCGGCGCTCCCCGGCCTTTTTCAGATAGCGGCATTGGCCAGCACGGCTCGCATACTGTCGCCAATCCGCCCTGCAGCTTCATTTGCAGGCAAGCCCATTAATTCGCCGTTGAATACCTCAACGCTGAGGGGAACTCTCACGCCGGACTGCCAGAGTGCTTTGATAACAGCAACGGAATCGCTACTGCCCTGCCCGGGCAGGAGTCGAGCGACAGCGGTTTCTTCAAATATGTCGTCCCAGGGATCGGCAGCAACATCGTTGAATTGCATGGCGCCGATCAGTGTGGAATCCAGCTCGGCGAGTTGTTCGATCATGCCGCCACTGCGAAAATGGTGCCAGGTATCGATATTGACGCCGCAGTTGCGCTGACCGGTGGCCTTGACCAGCTCCAGTGCAGATTGCAGTTTACCGATGGGCGACCAGGGTAAAAATTCAACGGTAACCGTCAGCTCATGGGCGCGGGCGCGTTCACACAGCGCCGCCAGGTGATCAATAACTTCCTGTTTGGTAAAGGGGTCATCGGTGGCCTGAACCACATTGAGCGTGCTTGCCCCCAGGGCATCGGCGAGCCGGAAAAAATCATCGGCCGTGTAAGCGGCAAAGGCACTCGCCAGGCCCGCATTGGCGGGATCAATTGGCAACCATGAACACATCGGATCGAGCTCGGTAATAGTCAGCTGGTTATCGGCCAGGATAATACGCAAATCCTGTTCGCTTAAACCACTCTCCAGGGCCGCGTCAAACAAGGTCGGCCACATAGTGATCGTACGGAAACCGGCGCTGGCGGCGGCTTCGGCCAAGCCGCGAAAGTCTGCCTGTATCAGGGAGCCGCAGCATAGGCCCAGCTCGTCGGGCTTATACATATCAAAACTCCTCAATTATGGCTCTGCGCAGACTTGTGTTCCGGGGCAAGCTGGGGGATTTGAACATTAAATTCTTCCATTACGCGCCTCCTATGAGACCTCTCCGGCTCTCTTTTTCTTTAGGTAATTCAGAGCCGTTTTCAGACTGATGCTAAATACCCTCAGAGTACCCACATTCGCCCTGTTCTCTTTGGCGCGTTCGCACATTAGCCACCTACCATCAATCTTAACCCACTTATCCGTGTATCGACCCAGTGTGCGGAAACTCAGTTTCTTTTTCCGGCCCTTGCCAAGGTGCATATCGGCAACATCGGCAGTACTGATGGCAGTGTCACCCTTTATGTCAATCAGAACGTTGGCCAGCATATGCTGGGTAGTACCGCAGGTATCCAGAAACTGACGCATCACCTCTACGAAGGCATCACGCCCTTCTTTGGGCCCCATGCCAACGTTGGATTTGATGTCATCAGTGGTGATGTCGTTAAGTTTGTCCCATTCGCGGTCATCCATGGCCCGCGCGAAACCTACCAACTTTCGATAGATTTCTCTTTCAGCCAGGAGGTCTTCCAGGTGCATCGTGATTGTCTCCTCACTTAAGCCGAACGCAGGTAGATTATCGCGCTATAGTTTTGTTCACTAGAAGTGCGCCCTAAAAGACATCGGGGTTATCACGGGCGTCCTGACCGCCATCCACCCAGATCATGGTGCCGGTAATAAACGATGCGGCATCGCTCAGCAAGAAAGAAATAACGCCCGCCATTTCCTCCGCTGTGCCGTTTCTGCCCATGGGAGATGTCATGGTTTCCAGGATGGGCCCCAACTCGGGATCTTCCTTTAAGGAGTCAACCATCGGCGTGTCTGTCATACCCGGAACACAGGCGGTAATTCGAACACCCAGTGGCGCCCATTCAGAGGCCCGGTGACGAATCAGTCTCGCCAGCGCATGTTTGGCGTAACGGTAGCCCGCACCTTTATCCATTTCATTGATCATTGCCCTGCACTTGGCCTCATCCCCTTCGAACAGCGCATCTATCATGGGGTCGTCAAACTCAACGAAGCGTGAGGAAGTTGAGACCAGACAGACCACGCAGGGATTGGGGCGGCCTTCCATGGCGGG
>JAUXCW010000121.1 GCA_030618705.1 Gammaproteobacteria bacterium
TGCAGTGATGATTCGCTGTTTAAGCATGTTTACTCAAGCCTAACTGTTCGCTGGTTTTTCCAAAGCGCCGCTCCCTGCCGGAAAAATCCCGCAGGGCCTCGATAAAATCCTTTTCGTGAAAATCGGGCCAGTATTTTTCCGTGAAATAGAACTCGGCGTAGGCGCACTGCCACAACAGGAAGTTGCTGATGCGATGGTCACCCCCGGTGCGGATCAACAGGTCGGGCCTGGGCATGTCCGCCAGGCAAATACGGGAATCGACCAGGTGTTCGTCGATTGCATCGATATCCAAAATCCCCTCTCGCACATCCCTGGCGATCGACTTCGCCGCCTCCGCGATATCCCACTGGCCGCCGTAGTCCGCCGCGATCACCAGCACACCACCGTTATTGGCCCCGGTAGTGGCTTCGGCATAGCGCATTTGCTGCTGGATCTTCTTACTAAAGCGATCCCGCCTGCCGATAAAGCGCATACGAATATTGCGCCGATGTAAATCGTCTGTTTCACGGCTCAGGTAATTGGAAAACAGCTTCATCAGGGCCTCGACCTCGGCGCGGGGACGTAGCCAGTTTTCACTGCTGAAAGCAAAAAGGGTGAGAATTTTGACGCCGTGTCTTTCACAGGCTTCGAGAATGTCCCGGATCGTTTCGACGCCGGCCGTGTGGCCGGCAGCAACCTCGCGCAGCTTGCGCTGTTTGGCCCATCGATTATTACCGTCCATGATTATCGCTACATGGTGCGGCACGTCATCCTGGGTCGGGTCGGGGTTCGCCATAGCTGCGCCGCTTCCGGACCCTATATTTCCATCAACTCGGATTCCTTTACCGCGAGGCTGGCATCAACCGCTGCAATGTACTTGTCAGTGATTTTCTGCACTTGCTCATGGGCCCGCCGATCCTCGTCCTCGGTAATTTCCTTTTCTTTCAGCAGGTCTTTTACATCGCCCAATGCGTCCCGCCGAATATTGCGAATAGAGACCCGGGTCGTCTCCGCTTCATGTCTGGCCTGTTTGGTATAGCCTTTACGGGTCTCTTCGGTCAGCGCGGGCATGGGGATGCGAATCAGGTCGCCGCTGGTGGAGGGGTTCAATCCGAGGTCCGATTTGAGGATAGCCTTCTCGATGTCCGGTACCAATTGTTTCTCCCAGGGAGAAATCGCCAGGGTGCGCGCATCTTCGACATTGATATTGGCCACCTGGCTCAGGGGCGTATTCGCGCCATAGTACTCCACGGTGATACCGTCGAGAATTCCCGGATGGGCGCGGCCGGTCCTGATCCGCATAAATGTCGATGCAAGCGCATCCAGGCTTTTCTGCATCCTGGTTTCAGCGTCGTCTTTGATTTCGTCAATCACCCCGGTTACTCCCCCGTATCATTCGATTATGGTTCCCTCGGCACCTCCTCGCACAATACTGAGCAAGGCCCCCGTCCTGGCCATTTCAAACACCCGTACCGGCATACCGTGATCGCGGCACAGGCAAATCGCCGTCAGGTCCATGACCTCCAGCTTTTTATCCAGTACCTCATCATACGTCAACCGATCGTACTTTTCCGCATCGGGATGGGTCATCGGGTCTGCGCTGTAGACACCGTCCACCTTGGTAGCTTTCAACACCAGCTGGGCATTGACCTCGATACCTCGCAGACAGGCCGCGGAATCCGTGGTAAAGAACGGGTTGCCGGTGCCTGCGGAGAATATCACCACGTCTCCCTGCGCCAGATAGCGCAACGCGGTACGGTTATCGTAGTGCTCTACCACACCGCTCATGGGAATCGCCGACATCACACGACTGGGAATATTGGAGCGCTCCAGCGCATCGCGCAGGGCCAGGGCGTTCATTACCGTGGCCAACATCCCCATGTGGTCCCCGGTTACCCGGTTGAGGCCCGCCGCACTGAGGGCTGCACCGCGAAACAGGTTGCCGCCACCGACCACCAGGCCAACCTCGATACCGATACCGACCAGTTGGCCGATCTCCAGCGCCATTTTATCCAGCACCTTGGGATCGATGCCAAAGCCGATATCACCGACCAGTGCCTCTCCGCTGAGCTTGAGCAGGATACGCTGGTAGGTTATTTCCTTGCTGCCGGCCTGGGTCATCGTTTATCCCGTAGCGATAGCCGCTCCCGTGTCCCTACATCCGCGGCTTACATAGACAAAGGGCGGGAGACCCGCCCGCACCATAGCTTTTTTATTGCAGTTGCGCCGCCACTTCCTCGGCAAAATCGACTTCCTGCTTGTCGATGCCCTCACCCACCTCGTAGCGGGTAAAGGATACCAGCTCAGCACCGGCTTTTTTCACCAATTCGCCCACGCTTACATCGGGATCCTTGACGAAAGCCTGTCGGCTCAAGCTGATCTCTTCGAGGAACTTGCGCACTCGCCCGCTGACCATCTTCTCGATAATCTCCGCCGGTTTGCCGCTGTCCTGGGCCTGGGCGACGTAGATCTCCTTCTCCTTGGCGATGACCTCCTCGGGCACCAGTTCCGGGCTGACATACTGCGGGCTGAGCGCGGCAATATGCATCGCCACGTCCTTGGCCAGCTCTGCATCGCCGCCTTTTAGCCCCACCAACACGCCGATACGGTTATTGCCGTGAACGTAACTGCCCACGACACCACCCTCGACGGCTTCGCGGACCAGCCGCCGCACGCTGACATTCTCGCCGATTTTTTGCACCAGCGCTTCCCTGGCCTGTTCCAGCCCCGAGCCCATCAGTGCCTCGACGTCGCCGTCACCGGCAAGTGCCTCGTCCGCGACCTGGCTGACAAAAGCCAGGAAGCCTGCGTCCCTGGCGACGAAATCGGTTTCGCTGTTCACCTCGATCAATAACGCCCGGCTACCGTCCTCGGATGTACGCACCGCGACAACACCTTCCGCCGCGATACGACCGGATTTTTTCGCGGCCTTCATACCGCTGGATTTGCGCAGATCCTCGATCGCCTGTTCGATGTTGCCGTCGGCGTCCTTGAGTGCCCTCTTACAATCAAGCATGCCGAGACCGGTACGCTCACGCAGTTCTTTCACCAATGCCGCTGATACTGCCGCCATTTCGATACCTCCACAGAGACGGGCGCATCGCGCCCCGCCTGTATGCCAATCACTTTGAATGTGCGTTGTTGCGGGTAGTGCCGCGGATCAAGCTTCCGCGGGTTTCTCTACACCGTCAACCTCGATAAACTCATCCTTCACCGGTACGCCTTGCGCCTCCGCTTTGCCCTCGGCAATGGTATCGCCCAATACCTTGACGTAGAGCTTGATAGCGCGAATCGCATCGTCGTTGGCGGGAATGACATAATCGACACCGTCGGGATTGCTGTTGCTGTCGACGATACCGATAACCGGAATGCCCAGCTTGTTCGCCTCCTGGATAGCGATCCGCTCGTGATCGACATCGATGACGAACAGCGCGTCGGGCAAACCACCCATTTCACGGATACCACCGATGGAGCGCTCGAGCTTGTCCATCTCACGGGTGCGCATAAGCGCTTCTTTCTTGGTCAGTTTATCGAAGGTGCCGTCCTCGGCCTGCTGCGACAGCTCATTGTAGCGGCGGATGGACTGGCGGATGGTCTTGTAGTTGGTCAGCATACCGCCGAGCCAGCGGTGGCTGACATAGGGCATGCCCACGCGGGTCGCTTCTTCCTTGAGTATCTTGCCCGCCGCACGCTTGGTGCCGACCAGCAGTATCTTGTTGTTGTTGGCGGACAGCTTCTTGACGAAGTCAAGGGCTTCATTGAAGGCCGGAACGGTCTGCTCCAGGTTGATGATATGTATCTTGTTTCGAACACCGAAGATATACTGTCTCATCTTCGGGTTCCAGTAGCGGGCCTGATGTCCGAAATGGGCACCGGCCTGCAACAGGTCGCGCATTGTTACAGTAGCCATGTTTTCACCTTTTCATACGACCTGCACCGTCGAAGCCAGCGACCCCGCACCACGTCGACAAGCCCGAAATCGCCAAAGCGATAACAGAATCTTGTTAAGATTCGCCATGTTGCATCAGTCACCGACGTATTCGCCAGCTCAGGTCCGGGTTGAGCCTCCATACACCCCATGACTCAACCCGTTCACCTTTCGGCAAACCGGCACCCAAAATCATGTGTCGATGTATGTGTGGATTTAGTTTAGCCGGCGTTACACCACCACCACCGGGGCCTCTTAGAGCCCATGGCGGCTTCAGCTTCGCTCAGCGCGGCGCTTTATACCATAATCGGGCGGGCGATTAAAGCCTGCCGCATTGGCCTCATGCTTATTTCGCGCATTTGTACGCCGCTTGGTTTAGAATGCTGCGGTTTTATACTCGGACAAGAAACCAGCTATGGCTGTTACCCCCAAGACTCCCCAGGAAATCGAAAAGATGCGCGTTGCCGGGCGACTGGCGGCGGAAGTACTCGAGATGATCGCACCCCGGGTACAACCGGGTATCAGCACCGGTGAACTGGATCGCATTTGCCACCAATACATCGTCGATGAGCAACAGGCGATTCCCGCGCCGCTCAATTATAACGGCTTCCCCAAATCCATCTGCACCTCGCTCAACCACGTCGTCTGCCATGGCATCCCCTCGGATACCAGAGTGCTGAAGCAGGGGGATATACTCAACATCGATATAACCGTTATCAAGGACGGCTTCCATGGCGATACCAGCGCCATGTTTTGTGTCGGCACTGTCGAGGCCCACAGCCAGCGGTTGGTGCAGATTACCCAGGAGTGCCTCTATCGTGCCATCGACATCGTCCAACCCGGCGTCACCCTGGGCGATATCGGTCACACTATCCAGCGCCACGCGGAGTCCAACCACTACTCAGTAGTGCGTGACTACTGCGGCCACGGCATCGGCCGGGTCTTCCACGAGGAACCGCAGGTCATGCACTTCGGCAAGCCCCACACCGGTCTGCGCCTCGAGGAGGGCATGACCTTCACCATCGAACCGATGATCAATGCCGGCGGCTTCCGCACCAAACTCAACCGCAAGGACGGCTGGACGGTGACCACCGCGGACCGGCGCCCCTCCGCCCAGTGGGAGCACACCCTGGCGGTGACCCACAACGGCTGCGAAGTGCTGACGGCCAGAGAGGACGAACCCTACTTCCAGGCCGCGCTGCAAAAGGAGGCCGAATCGTGAACACCGACACCTCCCCCAGCGAGCGCAGCCAATCCATTTCCCGACGCATGGCCGAGTGCGACGAGGTCATACCGCTGTTGCGGGACATCAACCAGCAAACCATGGCCGATTTTCACCAGCGCTACACCGCGGGAGAAGCCATCACCGGGCTGGTTCACGCCAGGGCCGAGTTTATCGATGACTTGCTGGTGGCGATCTGGGACTGGTGCGAACTCCCCACCACGCACTCGGCCGCCCTGGTCGCCGTCGGCGGCTACGGGCGCGCCGAGTTACACCCCCACTCCGACATCGACCTGCTGATTCTGGTGCAAGAGGAAACCGTGGGGCAATTCCAGGCCGCGCTGGAGAAATTCCTCACCCTGTTGTGGGATATCAAGCTGGATATCGGTCATAGCGTCAGGACTGTCGAGGAGTGCGTACAGGCCGCCAGGGATGACATCACCGTACTCACCAACCTGATGGAATCGAGGATTTTGACCGGCGATGCGGCAATGCTGGAGCAACTCCTCAAGGCAACGGGGCCGGACAGGATCTGGGACAGCCGTGCGTTTTACCGTGCCAAATGGGATGAACAAATCGCCCGCCATCGCAAATACGCCGACACCGAATACAAGCTCGAGCCCAATATCAAGTCCAGCCCCGGTGGCTTGCGCGACCTGCAGACCATTAACTGGATAGCCCAGCGCCATTTCCAGACTTCAGATGTCGAAGAGCTGGTGTCTCGCAACTTCCTCACCGCGGAGGAATTCCGCATTCTGCGGGAGGGCCGTGATTTTCTCTGGCTGGTGCGCTGGGCGCTCCATATGATCGCCGACCGCGAGGAAGACCGCCTGCTGTTCGAGCATCAGCGCGAAATCGCCGAGATGTTCGGTTTCGTCGATAGCGAGGAGAGCCTCGCCATCGAAAAATTCATGCAACTCTACTACCGCTGGGCACTGGCCCTGTCCGGCCTGAACGACCTGGTGGTGCAACTCTACGACGAGGCGATCCTGCGCGCCTGCGACCCGGAAACCATACAGCCGATCAACCAGCGGTTTTTCGTGCGCAATAATTATATCGACGTCAGCAACGATAAGGTCTTCCAGACCTGGCCCAGCGCCATCCTGGAGATGTTTGTGCTGATGGCGCAAAACGAAAACATCATTGGCCCCCGTGCCTCCACCATTCGCCTGATTCGAGAGGCGAGACATGAGATAGACGATAACTTTCGCGCCGACCCCCGCAACCAGCAGTTGTTTATCCAGCTATTGCGCTCACCCCATAAAATTGCCACACAGTTACAACGAATGAATCGATACGGCATCCTCGGCACCTACCTGCCCGAGTTCGGCCGCATCATCGGCAAGATGCAACACGACCTGTTCCATATCTACACCGTGGATGCGCACACCATCCAGGTGGTGAAGAATATGCGCCTGTTCGCCCATGCGGAATTTGCCGACAAGTTCCCCCTCGCCGCCAGTATCGTCAAGCGCCTGCCGAAGCTGGATCTGCTCTATATCGCCGGCCTGTATCACGATATCGCCAAGGGCCGTGGCGGCGACCACTCGGAAAAGGGCACCGTCGATGCCGCCCTTTTTTGTCAAAGACATGGCTATGACTCGCGGGATACCCACCTGGTAGTTTGGCTGGTGAAAAACCACCTGCTGATGTCCAGCACATCCCAGCGCAAGGACACCACCGACCCGGACGTGATTCGCGAATTTGCGGTGCAAATGGGCGACCAGCAACGACTGGACTATCTCTATGCGCTGACCGTGGCCGACATCAATGCCACCAACCCCAAGCTCTGGAATAACTGGCGCGCCTCACTGCTGCGACAGCTTTACCTGGAAACCCGGCGCGCACTGCGGGTGAGCATCGAGAACTATGCCCACAAGCAGGACTGGATCGATGAGAGCAAGGAGAATGCGATTCGTATGCTCGAGGACAAGGGCTACGATGCCGACGAGGTCATCGCCTTGTGGGATAGCCCGGACCAGGATTATTTTCTGCGCGAAACCGCCGCGGACATCAGCTGGCATACCGACTCCATCGCCGCGTACCACGACAAATCCCGGCCACTGGTGTCAATCAAGGATACAACGTCCAGGCACCATGAGGGCGCCACCCAGATCTTTATCCATACCCCGAGTTACCCGGGCCTGTTTGCGGTGATCGCCACCACCTTCGAGCAGTTGCAGCTCAGCATCCAGGATGCGCGCATATTCAGAAATGCCAGTGGCTACACTATGGACACCTACGTGGTCCTCGACGTCGACGGCGAGCCGATCGGGGACGACCCGGAGCGCACCGCCAAAATAGAAAACCTCCTGTGCGCGGCCATCAGTGATCGAAAATCACCTAAACAGCAGTGGGACAAGCGGGTAACGAGACAACTCAAGCACTTCAACTACCCTGCCCACGTCAAGATCAGCGACGACGACAACAAGACCATCGTCGAGGTCACCACCCCCGACCGACCCGGCGTACTGGCCCGCATCGGCCAGGTCTTCCTGGATCAAGGCTTGCACTTGCAGAACGCAAAAATCAGCAGCATGGGCGAACGGGTGGAAGACGTATTCTTTGTTACCGATCTCGAGGGCGCACCCCTGATCGACCCCACGCGACAAGAGGTACTGCGCCAGGCCCTGTGCGCCAGCCTGGACCAAAAAAGCGGCGCACAGGAGCGGGTGGCCGCCGAGCAATGAACCCGGATCTGGAACGCCTGCATTCCTATCCCTTCGAGAAGCTCGCCGCCCTGTTACAGGGCGCGCACCCCCCCGCCGACCTGGAGCACATCGCCCTGTCCATCGGCGAGCCCCGACATGCAGCGCCGGATTTCGTCATCAAGACGCTGACTGAAAACCTGGACAAGATCGCCGGTTACCCCAGCACCCGGGGCCTGAATGAATTGCGACAGGCTATCGCGCAGTGGCTGCAACAGCGATTCAAGCTGCCCCATGGCAGCCTCGACGCCGACACCCAGGTACTGCCGGTCAACGGCACCCGGGAGGCGCTGTTCGCTTTCGCCCAGGCCGTCGTCGATCGAAGCACACAGCCCCTGGTGCTAATGCCCAATCCATTCTACCAGATTTACGAAGGCGCGGCCCTGCTGGCGGGTGCTGAACCGCGCTATTTGAATTGCACCCGGGAGTCGAGTTTCCTCCCGGATTTTGACGCCGTCAGTGATAAAGAGTGGCGGCAATGCCAGTTGCTCTACCTCTGTTCACCCGGCAACCCGACCGGCGCCGTCGCCAGCCTGGCGCAGCTTAAAAAACTGGTCGCACTGGCGCAGCGCCATGACTTTATTATCGCCTCTGACGAATGCTATTCCGAGATCTACCGCGACGAGAAAAACCCGCCCCCGGGGCTGTTGCAGGCTGCGGCGGATATGGGACTGGCGGGTTATGATCGCTGCGTGGTGTTCCACAGCCTGTCGAAGCGATCCAATCTCGCCGGCTTGCGCTCGGGATTTGTCGCCGGGGACAAGGCCGTCATCCAGCGCTTCTTCCAGTACCGGACCTATCATGGCTGCGCCATGCCGCTGTATGTGCAGATGGCCAGCATCGCCGCCTGGCAGGATGAGAATCATGTCCGACACAACCGGCAGGCATACCGGGAGAAGTTCGATGCGGTATCAGAGATTCTGGCCGATGAGCTGGAGTTCGAGATGCCGGAGGCGGGCTTCTACCTCTGGCCACGCACGCCCATCGATGACACCGTCTTCACCCGTGAGCTGTTCGAGCACTGCAAACTCACGGTCCTGCCCGGCAGTTTTCTCGGCCGCGGACAAAGCGGCGTGAATCCCGGCGCCAACCATGTACGCATCGCACTGGTTCCGCCGATGGCGCAGTGTTGCGAGGCCGCCGGGCGAATCGCGTCCCATATGAAAACCCGTTGACGGTATATGAATAAAAAACAACGGGTAGAGTATATTCAGCGACAATTGGATGAGCTCTATCCGAAGCAGCCGATCCCCCTGGATCACAAAAACCACTACACCCTGCTCATTGCGGTTTTACTGTCGGCGCAATGCACCGACAAACGCGTCAACCAGGTGACTCCGGCACTGTTCGCACTGGCGGATACGCCCCGGAAGATGGCATTGCGTAGCGTTTCTGAAGTTCAGGACATTATTCGCACCTGCGGCCTGGCGCCGCGCAAGGCCAACGCTATCGTGACCCTGTCGCAGATGCTGGTCGACCAATACGACGGCGATGTGCCCGCCGACATGGCTGCCCTGGAACAACTCCCCGGGGTCGGCCATAAAACCGCCAGCGTGGTCATGTCCCAGGCTTTCCACGTACCGGCCTTTCCGGTGGACACGCATATCCATCGCCTGGCCCAGCGCTGGGGTTTGACCAGCGGCAAAAACGTGGTGCAGACCGA
>JAUXCW010000232.1 GCA_030618705.1 Gammaproteobacteria bacterium
ACCTGGCCCTGGCGGAGTGAGCAGTGAACATCCGATCCGGCGGCTTCACCCTGATAGAAATGTTAGTTGTCATGCTCATTATCGGCTTGTCATTGAGTATGGTCAGCCTGAGTGGCGGTACGGTCTCCGGGCAACGGCAGTTGAGCCGGTTTGCGGAGCAACTGGCGAGGGAAACCACGCTTTCATTACAGGAGGCGGAAGCGGACGGGCGCAGTCGAGGCCTGCTGCTGTATCGTGATGATGACGGCGCCTGGCAGCGAAGCTGGCTGCGTGAAGTCGACGGGCGATGGCTGGATCCCGTCGAGCCGGTTTCCATGGTGACTACCCTGCCTGCAGAAATGGTGCTTCGTCTCAAAGTCGAGGGCAAGGTGATCAGCCTGGCAGTGCAAAATCCGTCACAGAAGCAGCGAATCCCGGATATCGTGCTCTATCCAGAAGGCGAGATCACGCCTTTCGAGCTGTTGCTGTCCAGCAGTCCCGAGGCGAATGAACCGGCCTCGATCACCCTGTGCGTCAGCGCGCTGGGGCAGGTCTCACTGGTAGAGGGTGCTGATTTCGCGCCATTTTCCTGCGAGGTGAGCCAGATATGATTGGGACCCATTCTGAAGAAGATGCCCATAAGAGAAAACGTTCATTGTCGTGTTGGGCAACGAACCGGAGCTCCCAGCCCAGGACACGCCGTAAATACGTCCATGTAGGCTATTCATCGCCCGGGGGTGCGGGCGTCGGGTCCAACCGACGCACGGTCCTGCTCTGGAAGCCCCGGTCCCTCTGTCAATACTGTTGTAAGTGCATGCCATTAGAGCCAGGCATGAGGTCTCGCGGTTTTACCCTGATCGAGGTGATGGTGGCGCTGGCCATTGTCGGCCTCGCGCTGCCCGCCCTGTTGTTTCAGGTGATGGGCAATGTCGACAACGAGGCCTACTTGCGGGACAAGGCTCTCGCGCGCTGGGTGGCGGAGAACAAGCTGGCGGAAAATCGTCTGCAGCGTGGCATGGGTCAGCGGGTTTTGACGGGTTCCGCCAGCGGAGTGGAGCAGATGGCCGGGAGATCCTGGCAGTGGCATATCCGATCATTGCCTACCGGAGTAGAGGGCATGCGTCGCCTGGAAGTCGAGGTCGGTCCCGAGGGCCGTGACAAAGTTGTCAGCCTGGTGGGCTTCATCCATGAATGAGCGCGGGTTTACTCTTATCGAGGTGCTGGTGTCGCTGGTGCTTACCGGCCTGGTGGCGGTATTGGCCTACGGCGCACTGTCGTCGACAATTGCGGCCAGTGAAAGCACGGATGACGAGGCGCGGCGACTGCAATCCCTCGAGCAGGCCTTTCGCCTGCTGCAAAGAGACATCGCCCAGGTGGTTGTGCGCCCGGTATTCGACAACTACGGTGAGCGGCAAGCCGTGTTCAGTGGCGGGCGTGCGGGTGAACCCCTGATGAGTTTTACCCGGGCCGGATGGCACAATGCCAGGGGGCAGCAGCGCAGTCGTTTGCAGAGAGTGGACTATCGTCTGGAAAACAATCGCCTGTGGCGGGACTACTGGTTCAATGCCGATCGAAGTCCTGTTGATGAGCCCGTGTCGGTGGAGCTGCTAAGCGATCTCGTCGGTATGCGAATCAGGTTTCTCGATGGCTCCGCGGGAACCCCGGGAGCTGACAGCAATCAGTGGCGCGAGAGCTGGTTGGCCAGGGATGCTGCGGATCGAATCCCCGCCGCGGTGGAAATCGTTTTGGAATTGGAGGTCTGGGGTGAGGTGCGACGTTTGTTCGTGCTCCCGGCCAATGGCTAGGCTGCGCCGGCAAAAGGGTGCGGTACTGGTGTTGGCAATGGTGGTGCTGATACTGGTTTCCAGCCTGGCGGTCACCATGGCGGCGCAATTGGAACAAAGCGCCCGGCAGGGGGCCAATCGACTGTATGGCGGTCAGGCAAGGGAGTATGTGTTGGGTGCGGAATCTCTCGGCCTGGCGGTGCTCGCCCGCGACAGCCGCATGAGCGACCAGACGGATCACCTGGCTGAGGACTGGGCGCGGCGGGTGCCGGAGTTCCCGGTGGAGGGTGGTTGGGTGCGCGCCGGCCTGGCCGATGCCCAGGGTAGAATCAACCTCAACGGATTGGCACAAAAAGCCCGTGGCAGAAGCGCCGCCAGTGGAGAGGCCGCGCGTTTTACCCCGGCCCAGAGGCGCTTTATCCGATTGTTGCAGACCTTTGAAGAACCTGCTCTTAGCCTGGCCGAGGCCATCGCCCTGACGGAAGCGGTCATCGACTGGTTGGATGCCGACGATGAGCCAAGCGGGTTTGGTGGCGCCGAGGCCGATCACTACCTGCGCTTGCCCGATGCCTATCGCCCTGGCAACGGTCCGATGGCTGATATCAGCGAATTGCGCCTGGTGCGGTACGTAACAGCGGAGCTCTACCAGCAGTTACAGGCCTATGTCGTCGCGCTACCGGAGCAGGCGACCCTCAATATCAACAGTGCCCCGGTGGCGGTTATGCAGACCATCAACCGGCAGAGCGAGCTGCTACCCTCGGATCGCTATGCGGCGCAGCGGCTGGTGAGTTGGCGTGACGAGGGCCAGCCCTTTACCAGCCTCGAATCGTTTTTGCTGGCCGAACAGGTAGCTCAATTGAATACCGGCGTCGACGGAGTGAGCATCGAGGGCTTGAGTGTCAGGAGTGATTACTTTTTGTTGCGCTCGGAGTCCGAGATCAACGGTCGTTATCGCGCCATGAGCAGCTTGATATTGCGGGACGCCGCGGGCGGGCGGGTTATTCAACGCTCCGCGCTATAGGCTAGACTTAGATCAGTATGTTAGTAGGAGGACGGCTTTGCCATCGCAAGTCCTGATCAGGATGCATTGCAGTGGGATCTACCAGTGGTGGAGCCCCGGCTTCGACCCGGCTGGTGAAAACCCGGTGGCCGAGGGAACGCTGCTGGAACTGCGTGCGGCCCTTGGCGCCGGCCGTCACCAATTGTGCCTGTTGGCTCCCGGTGACAGGGTCAGCACACGATTAGTGCCCTATATTTCCAGGGAGCGCCGCCACATTGCGCAGGCACTTCCCTATCAGTTGGAAGACCTGCTGGTCGGTGATATCGAGGATGTCCATTTTGCCTTCGGCAAAGGGAGAGAGTCGCCACAGCCCCAGGGAGAGGAGGATGCGGTGATGCCGGTCGCCTGGTGCGATCGGCAATGGCTGGGTGAGATACTGCTGTCTTTCGCTGAACATGACCTGGAGTTGTGCCACGTCGTACCGGAGCCGCTTTGTTTGCCGCGGGGACAGGGATGGGGGTTTCATCAGGATGACAGCCTTTTATGCCATATCGGCAATGGCCACGGCTTTGCCGTACAGCCGGAGCTGGCGGCTGACGTTTTCGCCATGTTGTACCAGGAGCATGGCGCCCCCGATGAATTGCTGATATCCGCGCCGGACAGGGAAGGGCTGGATCTGTTAAAGCGTGCGCTGCCGGTGGAATTGCAGGGCCTGGCCAGTGAGAAACTAAAAACGCGGTGGCAGGTGATTGCGCCGCAAAATGCAAACAACGGCGAGACAGTGCCCGGGTTTGAATTGGATTTACTGCAGGGCGAGTTTGGTCGCCGACTGCCCCTGGCACACTGGTGGAAGCAATGGCGTGGAGTCGCTGCATTGCTGTGTGTCGCATTGCTGGCATGGGCGGCCAACGAACTTATGTTTATCCAGCAACACCATGGCGAGCAAGCACGCCTGCAGGCGCAAATCGAATACACCTTCCGCAGCGTGGTGCCCCGGGGCGTGTTGGTCGATGCAGAGAAACAGCTGCGCAATCGCCTGGTCAGTCTCGGCGGCGATACGGACTACCAGGGTCCGGTTGAACTCCTGGCTCGTATTGCACCCCTGGTCGAGCAGGGTGACGGCATCCTCGTCCGTGGCCTGACTTACAATATGCGCCAGCGCGAGTTGCGCTTGAATTGCAGGGCCGCTTCTTTCAGCGGTATCGAACAGCTCCGGGGTCGCTTTATAACGGCCGGGCTGGACGCGGAACTGGTGCATTCCGGTGCCGATGGTGATGGGCAGCAGGCGCGGTTTCGCATTAGCTGGGGTCAGCTATGAGCTGGTTTTACCGTATGACACGGCGAGACCAACTCGCATTGTTACTATGTGCGGCGGCGCTGTCGATATACACCCTGTGGTTTGCTCTCGTTCTACCATTGCAGCGTCATGGTGAGCAACTGGAGCAGCGCACACGCAATGCCGCGAATAGCCTGTTGCGGGTGCAAGCGCTGGCGGGGGAAATTGCCGTGCTGGAGCAAGAGGGGAGAACGGCCACCACCGACCCGGTAAACCTGGCCCAGTTGGTGGATCGGAGTTTAAGGGAGAACCGACTGAAAATGACCGGTTTTCAACCGGGCAGTAAGGGCGATGTGAGATTGCGCCTGGAGTCGGTGAGTTTTGAGCGACTGCTCGAGTGGTTGTATCAAATGGAGAATGTACACCACATCAGGGTAGGGGAGTTGTCGGTTATGCCCACGCGCCTGGCCGGACAGGTATCGGTACAGGTTCAGCTGTCGGGAGGTGTCGAATGAGGCGCTATCGTCCCTGGATAGCGCTGGCAGTGGTTTCGCTGTTGTTTTTTATTGTGCTGCTGGCACCTGCCGGCTTGCTGGTGGGAGGTTTACAGCAACAGCTTCCGGGTTTGAAGGTATCCTCTGTAAGCGGAACAGTGTGGCGTGGTGAAGCCTATGGCTTGTCCTGGGGGTCACCCCGACGCGGGATAGCTCTAACGACGTTGAAGTGGCGCGCGAGAGCCTGGTCACTGCTGGCGCTGAGCCCGGCCGCGGATATCGAAGGTCAACTCGAAGAGCAGCAGTACAGTGCTCGTCTCTCCCTTCCCCTCGGCCACGACTTACGCCTGGAAAACTTACGTGCGGAATTACCCCTGGCAGCCCTGGCTGTGAATAGCCCTGTTCCGCTATCCGGGCGTGTCAGTGCCGAGGTGGCGCGTCTCACCATCGATGACGACAGGATTGCCGAGCTAAGCGGCAGGGTAGTGCTCCACGATCTGGTGATTGGGGGGCAGCAAAGGCCTCTACCCCTGGGAAGCTTTGCCGCTGAACTCGACCAGCGTGACGGCGAGCTGGTAGCGAAACTGTTTGACCTTGGCGGCCCCGGCAAATTGGAGGGGGAATTGCGTCTCGGTCTGGACGGCGAGTATCGTACGGACAGTGTCATTGCCCTGGCTAGTGACAGTGATGAGTCCCTGCGCAACTGGTTACCCCTGCTGGGAGAGCCTACCGCTGACGACCGTTATCGCCTGGTTCAACGGGGTCGTTTTTGGTGAAACACATTCAGTTGGTGCTGGCAGGATTCATTCTGTTAGTCAGTGCCAAACCCTGTTGGTCAGACTGGCACTCCGATACACGGTCGATCATGGGGACAAAGGTCAGCGTGACGCTCTGGCAGTCCGATCCGGGCCTCGCCAACGAGGCTATCGAGGCGGTTATGGCAGAGATGCACCGCATCGACGAGATGTGGAA
>JAUXCW010000072.1 GCA_030618705.1 Gammaproteobacteria bacterium
GGACGGTTTCGCTGTGAGGAGCCTGCTTGACCTGGAGGGCGCCAACACCCGGGTCTACCAGGTGCACATGGGCATGACACAGGAATGGGCTGCCCAACTCCTCGCGCTTGGCTATGACCCCGAACTGGAACTCGGCTATGACCGAAGCACCGGGCAGGTGGATTTCACCCTCGGTCAACTGGCCACATCGCCCGCGGGCACTGAGCACGAGACCTTCCACTTCGTTCTCAACAACACGGTGATTGAGGATAATCGCATCCCGCCCTATGGCATGAGCTACGACCTGGGGCGTGTGCGCAATGTCCTGCCGGTGCCGGCAAGCCAGTACGGGGGTGCGCCGGGAGGCACCTACGACTACTTCGACGAAATGGCGCTGACGCCACCGGCGGGAGCCCAGACCGCAACGATAGATCTGATGTACCAGCCGACGAGCTGGGAGTACATCCAGTTCCTGTCCCTGGCTAACAAGGGTACGGACCCCACCCAGGGCGGCAACGCATTTCTGGGCGAAGAGGGCATCAATATGCTGGATGCGTGGCTGCATACCGGTATGGCGGAGCCCCATGTTATGGCGTCGACCGTCTGGGCCAAACCGCCGGGTTGTTAGCCCCGCAATTCTGGCGGCGCCGCCTGACTTTGTTCGATCAGTTCATGGAGCGACGACTGCAACAGTTGCATAAATGTCTGATAGCTACTCTCGCGTTGGCTGATAGCGTTGAGCCCGGCTTCCCATCGTGCCGCCATATCCGGCGTGGATGCACTCTCGGGCAAGCTGTGGATCAGGCCTCTACCGGTCGCCGTGGCGCGAATTTGTTTGCCGCTGCTTGTGAGAAACTCTCGCGTAAGCAACAGTTCGATAATGCCGGCCCGTGTGGCTTCGGTGCCCAGGCCGTCGGTGTCTTTGAGGTTTTTGCTCAGATCCGGGCTTTGCACATAGCGGGCAATGCCGGTCATCGCCGCCGCGTATAAGGAGCATAAAGTGCATCATCCCCGAAGTCGACATCGACTGAACCTCCGTGCACAGACACACCGGTGACAATCCCGGAGCGGTGCCATATACTGCCGACATTGGTCATCTCCCCCTTTTTTCTAATCGTAAGTACTTGAAGGAGCCGCAGTGACATCGCTGACCCAGGCAACGTCGACGCGCTCAACCCGGAGCATTTCCTGCACGTATTCCTCCACGGCACCGGCTCAACTGCTGTCCGCCGACGACGTGCTGGCGGTAGTCGATTTCGGCGAACCGTGCCGGGATGCCGGCACGCCCGGACATTATAAAAGTGGCCTGCTCCCGCTGCAGGACCCCACGACAGTGGAGGCCTGGCGTAGCAATCTGCCCCTCGAACACGGCGCGGAGGGGGGCTGCTACTGGTCCGCTAACGATGAGCTGCTGTTCGCGGGCCTGTACGTCGACGAACAGCGCCACCCTTCACAGCGCGAGGCCATCCAGCGTGCTTACGAGCAATTGCTGGGGCTGGTCCGGCAGCGGGGCTACCCTCACCTTATCCGGGTGTGGAACTATATGGCGGATATCAACCAGGGCAGCGGCGACCAGGAGCGATACAGGCAATTCTGCCTCGGTCGATTCGAGGCCTTTCGAGCCATGGGTTACGAGCTGCAGCAGTTCCCCTCCGCCTGCGCACTGGGGCACAGCGGCGGCGACACCATTATCTACCTGCTCGCCGCCAGGGTCCCCGGCATCCATTTCGAAAACCCGCTGCAGATTAGCGCCTATTGCTATCCTGGCCAGTACGGCCCCGCCAGCCCGTCGTTTGCCCGCGCGACCCTCGCCAACTGGTCGGGCGGCCGCCAGCTCTACCTGTCCGGCACCGCCAGCATCACCGGTCACGAGTCACGGCACGATGATGCCCTGGAGAAGCAACTCGTGGAGACCTGCCATAATATCGACGCACTATTGCAACATGCGGGGAAGCAACTGGACGCTGCGTCGCCCTTGCGTATGAGCCTGTTGAAAGTGTACCTGCGCCACGCCGGGCAATGGCGTGCGGCGCGCGCGGTTATCAATACCCACTTCGGCACAGATATCCCGGCACTCTACCTGCAGGCGGATATCTGTCGCCGTGAGCTGCTGGTAGAAGTCGATGGCATCTGTAACCTGGATTAGAATTGCGCCCTGAACCCGCCAATGGGCCCGCTCCGGCCGGGCGCGACAGCGCCCTGAGAAGGCTGCGGCGTATCGTCACAACCGGTTCCGGCTTTGCGCTTTTTGCCCTCGGCGCGCTGTTTTTATCACTATTCTTATTCTTTCCGATTCTCCTGCTGCCTGTCGGCTGGGAGCGCAAGCGCCGCTATAGCCGCTGGACGCTGTCACAAGCACTGCGCCTCTACCTGGGGTATTTCGAATTCAGCGGCCTGATCCAGCCCACCCGGTTCAGCGGGCTGGATCAGCTGCAGCACCGTGGCCAGCTGATCGTCGCCTCTCACCCCTCCCTGATCGACGTATTATTCCTGATCTCGATGGTGCGCGGCGCCAACTGTATCGTCAAAAGCATGATGTGGCGCAACCCGGTGACCATCGCGCCGGTTCACGCCCTGGGCTATATCCGCAATGACGCACCGGACCTGGTCGACCGATGCGCCGGGGCGCTGCGCGGGGGAGACTCGCTTATTATCTTCCCCGAGGGCACCCGCACCCGCGATCACAAACCGCTGAAATTTCTGCGGGGAGCCGCCAATATCGCCTTGGCCGCGGGCCACGATATCACCCCGGTGGTGATTCGTTGCCAGCCGCCGATGCTGCGCAAGGGAAAAAAATGGTATCAGGTACCGAATCGCACACCCCGTTTCACTATCGACGTCTACCCGGACATGGCGATTGAACCCTATCTGCAAGGCCTGCCGAGGAGCGTGGCGGCACGCCACCTGACCCGGGATCTGGAAGCATTTTTCAACCGGCATTACAGCGCCAATAGGCCCGACCTGAAACACCGGCCGGGGCAAACACCGCAATAACAGGAAAATTCATACGGCTTCTGGTAATCTTGCACGCAATCGTTAAAAAATCTTAACCCACGGGTACCCATGCATACCAAAGAATCGATCTACCAACAGCTACAGAGCATTCTTGCAGAGCTTTTCGAGATCCCGCCGGAGGATGTGAAACTCCAGTCCGACCTTTATGACGACCTGGACATCGACAGCATCGACGCGGTGGATATGGCGATCAAATTGACCGAGCTTACCGGCCGTAAAATACAGCCCTCCGATTTCAGGGATATCCGCAGCGTCAGCGATGTGGTCGACGCCGTCTATGCACTGGTACAGGTAGAAGCGGTCAGTTGAAACCAGGCAGCACCTGTTTCTCCCCACCGGGAATCGGCCATGCCCGTTCTTACCGAGGCTGATATTACCGAGGCTGAAATCCTCGATCGGCATATCGAGCCGGATTCCGCGCGCTATCAACTCTTCCTGCCGGCGGAACTGGTTTACTTTCGCGGTCACTTTCCCGACCACCCCGTACTACCGGGGGTCGTGCAACTGCGCTGGGCTATCGCCCTGGCGAAACCGCTGGGGGTGGCGGCCGACTTCGACACCCTGGAACGGCTGAAGTTTACTCGCCCGATGGTCCCGGGCATGCGGCTGACCTTGAGCTTGTCCGTCGCCGGGGCAGGCGATATTCGCTTTCGCTACCACGATGCCGGGGGGGACTTTTCCAGCGGCCGCCTGCGTAACTCCGCGTCTTGAATCGGCCGGCTTCTCTCTCCCCGGCAGGTTTTGTATACTTTCCAGCTGAATGTATTTCACCGCCACGGGCACTGCCCCAAGGATCCAGTCACACGTGTTCAAGCCCTGTGTCGTCATACCGGTCTACAACCATCACCAGGTCATCGTCTCCGTCGTGGAGCGAATTCGCGCTGCGGGATTGCATTGCTTTCTGGTCGACGACGGCAGTGATTCAGCCTGCCGCCAGACACTCGCGGACCTTACCAGCGATGATAGTGCCGACGATAGTGCCGGCGTCACCCTGCTGAGATTCGACGACAATCGAGGCAAGGGCGTCGCCGTCTGCGCCGGCCTGGGTGCCGCGCATCGACAGGGTTTCAGCCACGCCCTGCAGGTCGACGCCGACGGCCAGCACCAGCTCGACGATATTCCACGGTTTATCGACTGTGCCCGCAATCACCCCGACGCGGTGATCTCCGGCAGCCGCATCTACGGCCAGGTACCGGCCTCGCGCCGCTATGGCCGCTTACTCACCGATGTGCTGGTATGGCTGCACACGCTTTCCACCGGCATCGCCGATTCCATGTGCGGCTACCGGGTCTACCCCCTGGCGGCAACCATGGCACTACTGGAGCACAGCAGTGTCGGCCGGCGCATGGATTTCGATACCGATATCCTGGTGCGCCTGTACTGGGAAGGCGTCGAGGTCGTCCATGTCGAAACACCGGTGGTCTACCAGGATGATATCCCCTCTCACTTCGACCTGTTCCGCGACAATGTACGCATCACGAAAATGCACCTGCGCCTGTTTATCGGCATGCTGTTTCGCATACCTAGCCTGATCTCCCTAAGACAGCAGCGGCCCGGCACCCATGCATCAAATTGAGCGACAGATCGTCGTGCCCTTTTTCGACCTCGACCCCATGCAGGTGGTCTGGCACGGGCACTACGTCAAATACCTGGAGCTGGCACGCTGCGATCTACTCGACCAGATCGGCTATGGCTACCAGCAGATGTTTGATTCCGGCTACGCCTGGCCCATCATCGACCTGCGCATCAAGTACGCAAAACCCCTGCGCTTCGAGCAAAAAATCCGTGTGCGGGCAAAACTGGTGGAATGGGAGTACCGGCTCAAAGTCAGCTATGCGATCTTCGACAGCGACAGCGGCGAGCGCCTCACCAGGGCTCACACCTGCCAGATAGCGGTCGACCTCGCGACCGAGGAAATGTGCTACGAATCTCCCGCACCGTTAAAGCACGCCCTGGGCATCAGCTGATGGGCCGACTCACAGCGGCTGTCACACTGTTCCTGGCCCTGCTGACGTCAGCGGCTCACGCACAGACCGATTCAGGGCAGATCATCAAACGACTACAACAGCATTCCCTGGTCGCAGGGCGTTTTACCCAGACAAGGGAATTGCACGGCCTCTCCCGTCCCATCACATCGAGCGGCAAATTTATTTTCTGGCGCCACCACGGCCTCTACTGGGAAACCCTCTCTCCCTTCTACCAGGCCACGACCTTTACCGATGATGAACTGATCAGCTGGCTCTCACCCCGGGGGCCCGCCGCAAAGGCCGCCCCCGACGACCGGGTACAGCGCCATGTCAGCCGCATTCTGCTGGCGTTGTTCGCCGCCGACATGTCCACCATCGACAAGCTATTCGACAGCCGGTGGACCGTCGATGAGGCGGGCTGGTCGCTGGAGCTGACCCCGGCCAACGCCGCGGTGGGCAAGGTCATCGATCGCGCCTGGCTGAGGGGCGAGCAACAGTTGCGGCAACTTCGAATCGCCACCCGCAACGGCGATGTCAGCACCATACGCTTTGAAGATGTCATGGCCCCGGCGGCGCTGGAGCCCTCCCGCTGCGCGCGTTTCAATCGGCAAGCCACCCTGCGCTGCCCGGATCCGGTCGCCGCCGACCAATGAGGCGAGCCGATAACGCAGAGTCCGTCACGGCTCACTTTCGGCTTCTGCAACGGTTGGCGCTGGGTGCTTTCATACTACTGGTGCTGACGGTAGCCTACGGAATGTGGCACGCGCTGGAAGCTGGGCTGGAATTCGAAACCGACCTGCAGGCATTGTTGCCCCAGGCCGATGACAGCCAACTCGCACAGCGTGCGGGGCAACGGCTGTTCGACTACGGCGGCGACAAGATTGTGCTGGTCATTGCCTCCCCGGGGCGCGAGAACGCGCTGGCCGCCGCCGACCTCGCCACGCGGCTACTGCGTGACTCCCCCCTGCTCCAGACCGAAAACATCGCCGCCCGCAGCGAACAGGCCATGGAGGCAATGGAGCGACTGGTGCCGCACCGCTTCCACCTGCTGTCGGAGCGCCAGCGCCAGGCACTGGATAGCGGCGGGGCGTCATCGCTGGCACAGCAGGCACTGCGCGACCTGTACACCCCCCGGGGCTGGGGTCGAAGCGTCAGTCTGCAGCAGGACCCACTGAATTTGCTGCAAGAATACCTCAGCACACTGCAAACAGGGCCGCAACACGCGGAGTTGGCAGGGGAACACCTGTTGCTGCGTTCGGTGGAGCGGCCGGAGTGGAGTTATGTCATGCTGGCGGCGCGCAGCCGCAATAGTGCCCTGGACCTGGATGCGCAACAGGCCGTGGTCGAGGCCGTCGATGCCCTTGAACAATCCCTACAAGGTGAATACCGGGACATCCAGCTGTTGCGCTCGGGCATCGTCTTCCATGCGGCCGCCGCCGCTCGCCAGGCGCGATCCGAGATCGCCATAATCGGCAGCGGGTCGGCTATCGGCATCATACTGCTGTTCCTGGCCACGTTCGCCTCCCTGCGGCCGCTACTGCTAAGTCTTGCCTCTGTGCTGTTCGGCAGCCTCTGTGCGCTTACCCTGTGCCACTACCTGTTCGGCTCCATTCACCTGCTGACCCTGGTGTTCGGCGCCAGCCTGATCGGCGTGGCCATCGACTACTCCCTGCACTACTTCACCCGGGTTCACGGCGCGGGAAACAGAGACACCGGGCTGGTATCGCTACGGGCTATTTTCCCCGGCATCCTGCTCGGCCTGGTCACCTCGGTGATCGGCTATGGCAGCCTGGCCCAGGCCTCGCTGCCCGGTTTGCGCCAGGTCGCCACTTTTTCCGTCGCCGGCCTGGCCAGCGCTTGGTTGTTTGTCGTTGCCGTCTATCCGCTGACCGCCGTGCCTGCCCCGCGAACCTACCCCGGGCCACTACTGCGATTGGCCGACGCGCCCTGGCGACTGTGGCACAAACTCAGCGGCGCGCATGTCATTGCCGTATTGGCGATACTCGGTGTGACCAGCCTGGCCGCCTGCTGGTGGGGGCTGCGCACGGCGGACGATGTGCGCTCACTGTACAAGCCCTCGGCACAGCTTATTGAGCAGGAGCGACAAATCCAGGCGCTGGCGGGCAACTTCTCCGCCAACCAGTTTTTCCTGGTCAGCGCAGTGGACGAGGAAACACTGCTGCAGCGGGAGGAGCAACTGCAGCATCTCTTATCACAACTGCAAGCCCGGGGTGTTATCGAGCAATGGAACGGCACCAGCCGCTACCTGCCCTCGACGGCACGGCAACAGCGCGACTACCAGCGGCTACAGGGAGTCTACGGTGAGCGTGGCGTCGCCTGGCCCCTGATGGCGGAGCTCGGCGTCGACAAGGCCGACCAGCGTGGCTTGCGCCAGGCCTATATCGACAGCGAGGAACAGTACCTGCTGCCCCGTGACTGGCTGCGGGGAGCCCCGGAGGAATTGAAAATGCTGTGGTTGGGCGAGCACAGCGGCCACTACGCCGACATGGTGACATTGGCGGGGGTGCAAGACCTGGCAGAACTCGAAGCGGCCGCCGCACAGATCGAGGGTGTGGAGTTTGTCGACCGCGTGGCGCGGATCTCGAGGCTGCTCGCCGCGCAACGCCATAGTGCCAGTACACTGCTGGCCGTTGCCTATGCCAGTGTCATGGGCCTGTTACTGCTGCGCTACCGCCGCCCCCGCGCCATGCTGCTGGTTCTGGCTCCATTGCTGTCGACCGCGATCAGCCTGGGAATCCTCGCCCTTGCCGCGGTTCCCCTGTCGATCTTTCATATCTTCGCCCTGTTCCTGGTCCTGGGCCTGGGCATGGACTACAGCATATTTGCCCGTGAGTCCGGCGACAGCGATTGCCGCCTGGCGATCATGCTCTCCGCCCTCACCAGCGGCCTGTCTTTCGGCCTGTTGGCCCTGAGCAGTACACCCATGGTGCAGGCCTTCGGCCTGGCGGTGTTACTGGGCAGCCTGTTCAACTTACTACTGGTGCCGCTGGTGACAAAACTGGATGAGGGGCCAGCCCCATGAACCGTGTTCCCGACGGCCTGCGAAGTCTCCTGCTAGGTGCAATAATGCTGTTGTTTGCCGCCTGTACATCACCCACCGGCAGGCAGCAAGCCATGCCGGCCTTCACCCTGCTGGCCCCCGACAGCATCGGCGCCAATGCCAGTGTATTCCTCCAGGTCGAATTGGCGAGTGCTGATGAACAGCAACTGCTGCAGCTGGCCCTGGATATTCGAGGCCGGACGCTACAACTGGTGGTAATGGACACCCTGGGACGACGGCTGGCGACCCTCGCCTATGAAAATAACAGCTATCAACTGCGGCGCGAACCGGGCGCGGCGAAAAATATTCCCTACCGCCAGTTGCTGGGTGTGCTGCAAATGATCTTCTGGCCCCTCGATGCGCTAAACCGCGCCAACGCGGGCCACGGTTGGGAGTTCCGCCAGCAGGAGCAACGCCGCGCGTGGTACAATGGCCAACCCTATGCGCGGATAGACGCTAGGGAAACCGCCCCGTGGACCGGGCGATACGACTACTATAATCAGCTGGACGATTCCCGTATCAGCCTGCAAAGCGTGCCATTGCCCTGATGCCCTCCCCCAGACGTCACTATACCCCGGCCGAGGTGTTGCCGATTAGCGGTAATATCATCCTGCTCGACGCTATCACCGGCTGGGGCGACGATTGGCTCGAAGCGCGGATCGAGCACCGCCTGCCCTCCCTGTTCAGCGAGGACGACGGCAGCGTGCCGAGCTGGGTCGGGCTGGAATATATGGCCCAGGCCGTCGGCGCCCTCGCCGGCATCCGCAATCTGCTGGCGGGCAAGGGCAAACGCATCGGCTTTTTACTCGGCACCCGCAAGTACCAGAGTTATCACCCCCGCTTCGAGCCCGGCGTGGCGGTAACCGTAAGGGTTGACGAGTTGCTCTGCGACATCGACAATCTCGGCGTTTTTGACTGTACAATAAGCGCCGACACACTATTAGCCCAGGCCTCGATCAAGATGCTGCAACCCGAACACGTCGACGCCATATTGGAGGGAAACCATCAGTGAGAACGGTATTGGTCACAGGCTCCAGCCGGGGTATCGGACGCGCGATTGCGCAGCGCCTGGGCCGTGATGGCTACGAGGTCGTGCTGCACTGCCGCAGTCAACGAGACGCCGCGGATGAGGCACTGGCGGAAATCTGCGACGCGGGCGGCCAGGGCCGGGTGCTGCAGTTCGATGTCGCCGAGCGGGAACAGTGCCGCGCCGTGCTGGCCGCCGATATCAAGGCCAACGGCCCGTACTATGGCGTGGTATGCAATGCCGGCATCGCCCGCGACAATGCGTTTCCCGCGCTCACCGACGACGATTGGGACGGTGTCATCCACACCAACCTGGACGGCTTTTACAATATTTTGCAACCGGTCATCATGCCCATGGTGCGCAATCGCCAGGGCGGGCGCATCGTCACCCTGTCATCGGTATCCGGCGTCATGGGCAACCGGGGGCAGGTCAATTACAGCGCGGCGAAGGCCGGCATTATCGGCGCCAGTAAAGCGCTGGCACTGGAGATGGCGAAGCGGCGCATCACCGTCAACTGCGTCGCCCCGGGGCTGATCGATACCGAGATGGTCACCGAGGCCATCGAGCAGGAAGCGCTGAAGATGATCCCGATGCGGCGCATGGGCACGACCGACGAAGTGGCCGGTCTGGTCGCTTTCCTCGTCTCCGATGAGGCGGCCTATATCACGCGTCAGGTGATATCTGTCAACGGCGGCATGTATTGATGAGCAAGCGAGTGGTGGTCACCGGCACCGGCAATATCACCTCCCTGGGCAACGACTGGGACAGCTTCCGGGCCAGGCTGCAACAGGGTTATAGCGGTATTCGCTATATGCCGGACTGGGAATGCTACCGGAACATGAGCACCAAACTGGCCGGCCCGATTGCCGACTTCGAGACCCCGGCCCACTACACGCGCAAGCAAACACGCGCCATGGGCAGGGTCGCCCTGCTGGCGACCAGGGCCTCGGAGTTGGCGCTGGAAGACGCAGGTCTGCTCGGCGCGCCGGAACTGCAAAGCGGCGCCACCGGTATTGCCTACGGCTCCTCCACCGGCAGCACCGAGGCGACCCGGGACTTTGCCAATATGCTGATCAACCACGATATGACCGGGGTGACGGCGACCACCTACATCCGCATGATGGGCCACACCACCGCCATCAACATCGTCGTGTTCTTCGGCATCAAGGGGCGCGTCATCACCACTTCCAGCGCCTGCACCTCGGGCAGCCAGGGTATCGGCTACGCCTACGAGGCGATTAAATACGGCAAACAGACCCTTATGGTGGCCGGTGGCGCCGAGGAACTGTGCCCCACCGAGGCGGCGGTCTTCGACACCCTCTACGCCACCAGCACCATGAACGACACCCCCTCGCAAACACCCAGGCCCTTCGACCGCGACCGCGACGGCCTGGTTATCGGCGAGGGCGCCAGCACCCTGATTCTCGAAGAGCTTGAGCATGCACAGGCCCGGGGCGCAAAAATCCATGCCGAAATCATCGGCTACGGCACCAATGCCGACGGTGGCCATGTCACCCAGCCCGACTCGGAAACCATGCGTATCGCCATGGAGCTCGCCTTGCAGGATGCCGACCTGGCACCGGAAGCCATTGCCTATGTCAATGCCCACGGCACGGCAACCGATCGCGGGGATATTGCGGAATCCACCGCCACAGAAGCCTTATTCGGCAGCCGCATGCCGATCAGTTCGCTCAAGGGCAATCTGGGCCATACCCTCGGCGCATGCGGCGCGATGGAGTCCTGGGCGACCATCGAGATGATGAACCAGGGCTGGTTCGCCCCCACCCTCAACCTGAGCAATCCCGACCCCCGCTGCGGAGAACTCGATTACATCATGGGTAGCGGCCGGCAAATCGATGCCGAGTACGCCATGAATAACAATTTCGCCTTCGGCGGGGTCAATACCTCACTGATCTTCAAACGCTGGTCATAGTTTAAAAGCGGTATTGCAGGGAAGCGGACCAGGTTCCCGCTGCATAGGCATTGTTCTCATCGTACTGGGAGTCGACGAAGGCCGTACCCTGACGAGCGAGTTCGATAGCCAGAAAATCAGTGGGGAAAAAGGTGAACCCCAGAATCATGGTTCCGCCTATTTCAGTGGAACTGTCTGATTCACTACCGTAGGGGCCGAAGGGAAAGGAAGGATCAAAAATCAGGTACGATGCCTCAAACTCGTAATTGACCGAGGCCGGGCCGACCTTGAAAACGAAGTCAGCCCAACTAGCCAGCTCCTGCTCGATGACGACGAGAACGCTAAATGCCTGAGCTTCGAAGCTGACTTTTGCATATTCCACACCGAAGTGCTCTTCTCTGGTCACCTCTCCAAAATTATCGTAAGTGCCCGCCACACCCAGGTGAAAGCCGCCCGGTTTTCCCAAATCCCAGATATACCCCAGTTCACCTCGCCAACCGCTTGAGCGTTCATCTTCAAATATGTCAGTAAAGTCGTCGTCATCCGGACTGGAATAAGTGCTGCTGGTAATTCCGACCCCAAGATAGAAGCCGGCCTTGTCAGCCCAGGCTGTACCGGACGCGAGGATGAGCAGTGCTATAACGATGCGTTTCATATATTTTCCCCCAACAAAAATGAGCAGAGCTTTGGGATTGATCACAACAACCCCATCACTAACAGTATATGTTATTGGCGCGCTATAACCCGCATAAATACGCGGCTATTATTGATATGGCTCAAACCAAAATCGTTAGAAGGCCACTTATTCTCTTGAGACCGAAAAAGCGATTACTTGCCAACGAATTAGCAGGTACAAGAAGGCAATGACACTTGCGCATCCAGCTATAAATGCCTCGGATTCAAACTAACAGGTGGGTTAAAGCGCGCGGCGAGCCAGGCCCCAGGAATCACGTCATCCCGGCAGTCTTCAGGCTGGAATGACGAGAGTACGGGTTTCAGCCGAAAGAACGCTGTGGCCAGACAGCCCGGTGACGTGCCTGAAACATTTG